>NZ_JALJRM010000012.1:0-107177 GCF_024519685.1 Paenibacillus sp. Pae15
AAAATTTAGAAAACCAATGGCTCAAATAACATGTATGTTATTCATGCCGCCGTAGAAAAAAAAGCCCGGCGCGCAATCTTCTTGCGGCCAGGCCGTATGCTTTACTTCTTCAAGCTGTCCCAGGTTTGCTGGAACTCGGTCAGCATTTGGTCTTTCGTCTTCTGCTTCGCAACGTAAGCTTGCATGGTCGCTGCGAATTTCTTGCTGGAAGCTTCGCCTCCAGGGAATTTAAACCAGTTCCAGCTGAGCGTTTTGTTCTCTTTGCTGTATTTTATAATGTCGGCCGCCAAAGGTCCGAGAATCTTCTCGTCGCCTTGAATATTCGTAAAGGCCGGGATGAACTTGAACTCTTCAACCATATATTTCTTGCCTATCTCGGAAGTCACCAGCCAGTTCAGGAACTTCTTGGCTTCTTCTTTATTAGGGGAGTTTTTGTTGATCACCCAGTTGTTCGGAACGCCTACCGGCAGCTTATCGTTTGCAGCCGCATCATCGCTGATCGGCATCGGGAGGAAGCCAACATTCAGATTCGGGTTCGTTTGGGTCAGCTGCAATTGTGTCCAGTTCCCTTGCTGCGTCATTGCCGCCTTGCCTGTAGCAAAATCGGTCACTTGTGTTTTGTAGTCGGTTTGCAGCGGGTTTTTGTTGCCGTACTGCAGCTGCAGATCAAACAGCTTCACCCAATTCTCGAACTGGGGATTACCCGGAATTTTCGCTGTGCCGTCGTTAAGACCTTTCACAAAGGCGTTCACGTCAGGCTGATGCGCGAAAGGCAGGTTCACAAAGTGGTTGCCGAGCACCCACCATTCCCCGTAGCCGTTCACAAAAGGAGTGATCCCTTTGGCTTGAAGCTTTTTCGCCGCATCTTCGAGCTGGGACAGCGTTTTAGGCAGCTCCGTGATACCCGCTTGCTCGAACAAGTCTTTGTTGTACAGGAAGCCGTAGCCTTCGAGGTTCAGCGGCTGGCCGTACAGCTTGCCGTCCTTGGTCATAGGCTCCTTGGCTACCGGTACCAGATCCTTCACCCAAGGCTGGTCGGACAAATCCTCCAAATGCTCGATCCACTTGTCAAGGTCGGAGAAACCGCCATTGTTGAACAAATCGGGCTTATCGCCGGAGTTAAATTTAGCCATCAGCGCTGCGCCGTAATCCGCGCCGCCGCCGACGGTGTCGATTTGAATTTTTACGCCCGGATTTTCTTTCTCATATTCTGCGGCCAGCTTGGCGAGCGGCTCTGCGATTTCCACTTTAAACTGGAACACCTTAAGCGTTACGTTCTTGCCTCCCGCAGCTCCGTCCGTACCCGGGCTTGGCGCTTCTTCTTGCTTCGCGCAGCCTACGGCGGTCGACATCAGCATAACGGCTGCCAGGCTTATGCCGGCAAACTTTTTAAGTTTCATGGTGGGAACCTCCCTCTTTTTTACTGCTTTTTATCCAAGTTGCAAATTTATTGTATAAAATGCCCCAGGCGTCGACCACTGAGAATATTGACCGAAAAGGTGGAACATTTTGAACAACCGCTTTCATTATGCGCCCGATGCGCGTGGATCAGCCTTTTACCGAGCCTGCCGTAATACCTTCAATAATGTATTTTTGCATGGATAAGAAGAAAAGGATGATAGGAATGACACCCAGCACCAAAGCCGCCAAAGCGAGATCCCACTGCTTCGTATACTGGCCGAAGAAGGCAAAGGTGGCCAGAGGGATCGTCCGCAGATCAGGGCTGTTCAGCACCAGCAGCGGAAGCAGGAAATCGTTCCAAATCCACAAGCTGTTCAATAGAATAACTGTTACGCTCATCGGCTTCAGCAGCGGAAAAATAATTTTCCAAAATACACCGTAAGGAGTACATCCGTCCACGGTAGCCGATTCCTCGATTTCCTTAGGAATCGATTTAATAAATCCGTGATACAAAAACACATTCAGCGATACGCCGAATCCGAAATAGCAGATAATGAGTCCGGTCCGGCTGTCCATCAGATTAAGTTCGCTTGCCACTCTTACCAGCGGAATCATGATCGACTGGAATGGAATGACCATCGCGGCGACGAACGCAAGGAAAACCAGATTGTTGAACCTGGACGGTCGGCGGACGAGCCGGTAGGCAGCCATGGAGCTGATGATGACAAGCCCCACATTGCTGATGACCGTAATCCACAAGGAGTTCATGAACACCTTCGGAAATTTCATGATTTCCCAGGCTCTGATATAGTTGTCAAAGTTGATCGACTTGGGCAGGTTGGCCGAGTTGACCAGCAGATCTCCAAACGTCTTCATGGAATTGACGATAACGAAGTAGAACGGCGCCAGAAACAGCAGTCCCAACAAGATGGCGAGCACTTCCAGCAGAAATGTGCGGCTGTTGTAATTTTTAACCGATGGCATTACACCTCAACCTCCCTTTTCTTCGTGATGCTCACTTGAACCAGCGTAATCAGCGCCACGACAACGAAGAAAATTAAGGCTTTGGCCGTCCCGAGGCCGTAACGGTTATTGCGGAACGCTTCTTCATAGATGTTGAGCGCGACGGATTGGGTCGAGTTGAATGGTCCTCCTTGCGTCAAGGAGACGTTCAAGTCATACATTTTGAATGCCCAGGAAATCGTCAGGAACAAACATACCGTGACTGCCGGCATAATCATGGGCAGCGTAATGTGACGCAGGGTTTGAAAGCGGGTGGCCCCGTCAATGTAAGCCGCTTCCGTCAGCTCTCTAGGCACGTTGGACAGACCCGCGATATAGATAACCATCAGATACCCGGCCGTTTGCCAAACGCTGACGATGATCAAGCCCCAGAACGCCGTAGGCGCATCGCCAAGCCAAGGCAGCTGGAAGAAGGCAAGCTGGGTCAGCTCTCCGATCGTGGCAAAGCCTTTAACGAAAATAAACTGCCAAATAAAGCCAAGCAGCAGGCCCCCGATGACGTTAGGCATAAAAAAGATGGTGCGAAGCACATTTCTGGTCTTTAATGCCTGTGACAGCAAAAGAGCCAGCAGGAAACCGAGAACGTTGGCCAGGATGACGTTCGTTATCGTAAACCGGGTTGTAAACCAGAATGACCGGTGAAAGTCTTTATCCGTCAACAAAATATGAGTAAAGTTATCAAATCCGGCCCACTTCACATCCGAAGTGACGCCGTTCCACTCCGTAAATGAGTAATAGATGCTCATGAGAAACGGAATGATGATGATGACCGAAAAGAACAATAATGCCGGTCCTACAAACACGAGCTGCTGAAGCAGATCAGCCCTGCGCTGATTCTTTTTCATGGCTTAACGCCCCCTTTTTCCTCATTTAGAAGTTTTTAATTAAAATTTGCAGATGGCCGGTAAAGTATACCCTTAGTATAGAAGCTGCCGCTTGGGAACAACATGGATTATGGTGACGTAACAGGTGGAATTTATTGATCTCTCCTGTTACAATAAGGGCTCAAACACTTTGGGGGGAGGAGCCTGTGCCTTGATACGCAACAGCATCCGGAACAAGCTGATCGTATTCCTGCTTGCCGCGACCATCATCCCGTTCTCCACCTCAATAGCGATGACTTATTTTATAACGAAGCACAATGTGATCGAAGAGACGATAAAGACCAATTCCAACTTAATCTATCAGGGAAAAACCAATATTACGAATCACTTGAACGTCATTCAGCAAGCTTCTTTGTCCATTTATAACGACACGTCTCTTTACGGTGCGGTGGAGAACGGCGCAGTCGATTACCTGGACCGGGGGGAAATCTTCCGCGGGATGCAGGCCATCGTCATGTCGGTAAAGGAAATCCAGCAAGCCTATTTATATTTGTCCAATTCCAATAAATCTTTTTTGTTCTCACAAGGGAACATATTCCGCAACGAAGGGACCGGGCCGAAATATGTGCCTCAAGTCGGCAAATCCGACACCGTCCTGGAGCCGACGCATCTGAGCCATACGTACAAATCCAGCGGGTTCAATCCGCTGCCCTCCGTTCCCGTGTTTACCCTGCACCGCTCTATTACGAACGCCGTTACAATGAAGGAATTCGGAACGCTGTCGATCGATGTGAATCTGAATATGATCCGGTCGATTGCTGAACAGCTGTACGAACAAGGAAAAGAGCAGTTGTTCATTCTCGATTCCGGGGGTACGGTCATTTACGGCCCTGATCCCATGCTGCTGGGCCAAACGCTTGAGGACGGCTGGGTGAAGCATCTGCAGCAGCTGGATCAGCCGAGCGGAAACTTCGAGTGGAACAGCGACGAGTTTAAAGGCATTCACATTTATGAACGCATGGATTCGCCTTATCATGATTGGATTCTTGTCAAACGGATTCCAAACGAGCTGCTGAACAGCAATGCCAGACAAATAACGGAAATCAATATGATGATTCTGATTGCATTCATGATCGTCGTCATTGGCGCCACCTTGGTGATTTCGATCCGGTTCACTACCCCTATCAAGCGGCTGATCGGAACGATCGGAAAAATTCAAACCGGCAACATGCACGCCGATATCGACGTCAAAGGTAATGACGAGTTTGCTATTCTGGCCGGCCGCTTCCGCAGCATGATGGAAAGAATCAACAATTTGATTATGCGGGAATATCAGCTCGAAATCGCCAACAAAACGAATCAGCTCAAGGCGCTGCAGGCGCAAATCAATCCGCACTTTTTGTATAATTCACTGCAATCGATCGGAACGCTGGCTTTGCAGCACAACGCTCCTCAGGTGTATTCGCTGATCTCCTCGCTGGCCAAGCTGATGCGCTACAGCATGAACAGCGATACGGTGGTCCCGTTTGCAAGCGAGCTCTCTCATGTGAAAGCTTATCTGGAGCTGCAAATGCAGCGTTTTGAACACAAACTGACGGTAAACTATGAGGCGGATGAAAGCATCATGCATATTCCGGTGCCCAAAATGATTTTGCAGCCGCTTGTGGAAAATTACTTTAAACACGGCTTCGATCAGCGGTCGGTTTCGGAAACCTTGACGATAGCCGCCCGACTTGGGGATGACGGGCGGATGGAAATCCGGGTACAGGATGAAGGAACAGGCATGACCGAAGATACGCTTCAGAAGCTGCGGCGCAGACTGGAAGCCCGGCCGCGGCATCAGCAGGAAGAAGAAAGCATTGGCCTTATCAATGTCATGTCCCGTTTGAGGCTCTATTACGAGGATGAAGCGGAAATGATCATCGATCATAACAAGCCTTCAGGGGTTACGGTAACCCTTCGCATACCGACGCTGCCAAAGGAGGCTTCTTAAGGGATGAAAGCCATCATTGTAGATGATGAGAAGCACGTGCGCGATGCCATAAAGCTTCTCGTGCCCTGGAATAACTTCGGTATTACCGCCGTGCTGGAGGCTCAGGACGGCGTGGAGGCTATCCAACAAATTGAAGAGCATAAACCCGAAATTATATTTACGGATATGATGATGCCGCTCAAAAACGGCATGGAGCTGATGGAATGGCTTCAAACGAACTATCCTGCGGGGAAAACGATCGTCGTGAGCGGTCATGACGATTTCGAGCTGCTCCGGCATGTCATCAAATACGGCGGCATCGACTACATTCTTAAGCCGATCGATGCCGAGCAGCTTCATGGCGCGCTCGCCAAAGCCGTAACGCGCATCCGTGAGGAGGAAGCGGAGCGGTCCAGGCAAACCGAACGAAACATCGAAAGGAATCAGCTCCGGCCGGTATACTGGGAGAAAAGCTTGTCGGGGCTGATAACGGAACCGTCGGGGTATGAGAGCATGGCGGATGCCCTGCAGGAGGAGTTTGGGTTAAGCCGGGACGTTCGCGAATGCAAAGTGGCGATTTTGAGCGTGGATACGCTCAGCGCCGCTTTGAAAAATAAATTCGGCAAACATACGGAATTGCTCTTCTTCTCTTTAACGAACATCAGCAATGAAATGCTCGCTGAAGGCTCCAAACGCCTAGGAGTGGCATACCGCTATTGGAACAGCGACAATGAGGTTCTGATCTTGTTTTATGAGGAGCTGGACACCACGGAGCAGCTGCTTGCACGATTGCAGCAGGGGATCCGGTCCGTTTTGGGGAGCACCCTTGATATCGGCATCAGCTTGCGCAGGCCGTTCCCGGCCGGTTTATCCGCGGCATACACGCAAGCGCGTCTTGCGCTGAGAAACCGGAACCTGCTGACCAAGACCAAAGCCATCTATACGTTTGACCCGAACCCGCCGGCGCCGCCCAAGCCGCTTTCCTTTACGGACTATGCGGAAGCCTTCAAGCTGGCTGTACAAAGCGGCAGCGAAAAGCAGATCCGCAAAGCGGTTCTGGAATGGACTTCTGCGGTTCGCGGACAGTCTTCCATTACGATCGGGCAGTTGGAGCTGTGGTGGCATGAGTACAATGTATCCCGGAACCGTTGGCTTACCGAGATGTTCGGGAAGGGTCTTCCTTCCTTCGGCCAGAGTGAAGGCTATGCTTTCATTCTCCCGCTGGACGAACAGGGGGCCTTCTCCATCGATTTGTGGGAGCAGCAGCTTATCCGCAGCCTGACGGAGATGTCCCGCCTGCTGCTCACCCAGCAGCAGCAGGATAGCAACGTTATTTTTGACATTGCCAGGTATATTCAGCATCATTATCATCAGGATATTACGCTTCAGGAAATCGCCAACCATTTTTACTTGAGCCGGGAATATATCTCCCGCAAGTTTAAGCAGGAATTTCACGTCAACATTTCCGATTATATAAGCGGCATCCGCATCGACAAAGCCAAGATGCTGTTGTTGAATCCCAACCTGCGCATTGCTCAGGTAGCCGCGATGGTCGGGTACGACGACGAGAAATATTTCAGCAAAGTATTCAAGAAAGCGGTTGGCATGTCCCCGAATGAATATAGGAAGGTGAACCAACCATGAATACACCCCTCGAACCGCAGCCGTCTCAAAAGGTTGAACGCTCCGGCAGAGTAAACACGAAGAAGAAAGCCTATGCCGTACTGTTTCTGACCTGGGCGTTACTGGTGGGCTTGGGCGCTTGGGGCGCCAAGCTGTATACCGACCATCTGAAGGTGCAAATGACAGATGAGATTGCCAAGCAGACCCGTGATCAGCTTGCAGCCATCCAAAGCCAATACCAGCAGGAAATCGCCGGATTGAAGGAAAGCCTGGCCGCGGATATGGCCAAGCTCCAGTCGAAAATCGATTCCGTAAACGAACTGCTCGCTTTTACCAAGGACAGTGCAAGCAGCAGGACCGACAACAGCAATCAGCTCTACACCCAATTAGCCGATGTACGGCAGAAACTCGATGAGCTGAAGAAACAGCTTGACGCGTTGAAGTAGCAAGGAAGGTGATTCGCCATGATGGACACGATACGGCAAATAAACCGGTTGATGCTGCTGGTTTGCGCGCCTTTTACCGGAATCATGATATTCCTGCTGTTCGCCCCCATGTCCGTTGCGCTTCCTGAGCAGGAACACATTGCCGCCAACGGATGGACGATGCCGGATAGCGTGCAGACGGCCGTAAGCCAACTGGACCAAGCGATCGAGGCCGCCGCTTTGACCCGGTCGACGATCGAGAAGCATTACGAGCTCTATTCCAAGAGCGCGGCCGAAGCAGCCGGTATGTCCCGCACGGCCGAGCTCGCTGCCCAGCGACCCAGGATCATTTTTGACGCCAGGATCGGGCTCAAGCTGGGAGGCCATGCGATTCGATCCACATCAGGCCCCAATGCGGATATAAAGCTGTACTCCTTTAACGAACGGAACTATAAAGCGTATGCGCTTAAAGTGGATTTAAAATCGGATAAAGCGATGCAAATGGTGCTGGGGCAGGATAAGGTCGGCGGCAGCGAGACAACGCTTGAGGCCGCAAGCCGCTATGGAGCTACAGCCGGGGTCAATGCCGGCGGGTTTGCCGACGACAGCCGCAGCGGCAGGCGCTATCCGCTCAGCACGACGATGTACAACGGCAAATATGTCTACGGGTTCGAGCCAACCTTTGCAGACCTGGCATTTATCGGGCTAAGCAAGGACCGCAAGCTGATCGGGGGCAAATTCACGAGACAGGCGGATTTGGACAAGCTCAATCCAAACTTCGGGGCGACCTTTGTCCCAATCCTTCTTCAAAACGGGAATAAACAGGCCATTCCGCAGCAATGGCTCACTTCTCCCGCCCGTGCGCCGCGGACGGTTGTCGGCAATTTTAAGAATGATCAATTGCTGTTCCTGGTTACCGACGGCTACGATGAGAAAGGGAATTCGGGGGCTACGCTGCCCGAGCTGCAGGACAAGCTACTTTCTTTGGGAGTGAAGGATGCTTACAATCTGGACGGCGGAGGTTCTTCCAGCCTGATTTATGAAGGTCAGGTCATTAACAGGCCTTCGGACAATGGACGGCTCAGAAAGCTGCCCACCCACTTTTTATTTTTCAAATGACCTTTTACCATAGCTTCCACCATTTCCTGTTCAGCAATACCGGCTGTAAAGTACGGATCTCCAACCGGCTGATCAAACGTTCAGTGTTGTCTTTGAGCTCCTCCGCCAAAGTATCGTTCAAGTGAGCAGATATCGCGGCGTAGGCGTTTTTGAGTCCGAAGGGCCTGTCGTTTATATTATGTGCATCGGATGAAATCATATGGACCATCCCCTGCCTGCACCATTCCAGGCACAGCTTTTGCAGCTTGCGCCCGAATCGTCCATCGACGGCATGTGAGGTCAGCTGGGTCAAAGCTCCCCGTTCCAATAACCGCATCAGCACGGACGGAGACGACGCCAATTCCGCATTCCGCTCCGGATGAGCGATAATGGGGGTAATGCCCAGGACTATCAATTCATGAATCATCTCCTCCGTGTAGGAGGGGACCATGCCTGATGGAAGCTCTAACAAAAGATATTTTGACCCGGATAATGTGATGATTTTTCCTTGTTCAAGATCTTCTAGTAAGCCTTGGTGAATCCGAACCTCTTGCCCGGGCAGCACCTCCAAAGCGATCCGGTGCTCGCTAAGCGCCAGGTTGAGGGCCTGAGTGCGTTTTTGGATCTCATGCCCGGGATTATCATATCTTCCGTTGGCATGGTGAGGAGTCGCTATGACGGCCTTGATTCCTTCTTGGACAGCAGCACGCGCCATCAGGATGGCTTCCTGCTCATCCTGCGCGCCATCGTCGATTCCTGGCAGAATATGCGTATGTATATCGATCATGATCTCCATTCCTTCTCCATACAAATGATTTTCAGGAAAGATGTTCACATATTTATAAGTTTTCTTTTCTTGTACCGTTGGGTATAATATGCAATGGGAGGTGCAATAGCGATGTCAGCCACGTTCTGGATTATGATTCTAATCTTATTGATGTTCATCACCGCAATACTTACAGCAGCCTATAATGATGATAAAACCAAAGGACTATGATCGAAAAAGTAGTATCGGCCTGTTGCCACACGGGTTGGTGCTATTTTTTTACTTTTTAATCCTTTTTACGGGATGCAGATGCCCATCGCTTTTTCAGTTGACTGTAGATACATATTGTATCATACTATTAGTTACTAAACTACATCCCTCATGCGGTCAAAACTACAATGGATTCATATTACCGGTTTGATCATGATTGACAGACTTTAGCACTTTGGTAAATTCAACTTTTTTTAAAGTTTGTGCCTGAGTCCAAGCCCATTCCGGCTGCTTCGATTGATTGTTCAGCATAAATTGGGAGCTGATCCCCAATTGATCTAATATTTTAGCAACATCGATGTTGATGATTTTTTTGGATTCCGACACCTTTTCAACACTCCGTTTCTATTAACAATTATCCCGAATGATGACCTCTCTTCATAAATTGGAAGAAATATAGGATATATTTCCTCCTCTTGTTTAGCTTACCAAATCTAGCGTTACAAAATAGTTACAAAATCCAGTTATTCGTTATCGATTATTAACTATTCTTTTATTTTTACATGAAAGTTTACTATAATCATATTACGGGTCCCAGTTCTTAAAGTCTGCTTCTTGGAATGTCGGAGGACTTTCATCGCATGAATTATATACAAACCGGCGATATTCAATCTTATTATGAATATTATGAATCTGCATCTACGTCTTCAACAACCATTGTATTTATTCATGGGACGGGGCTCGACAGCAGCTATTTTCACTATCTTATACCGATCTTAAGGCAGCAGTACTCCATACTGCTTTATGATTTGAGAGGCCATGGACAAAGTGAAGACGGCGGCAAGGCCGCAACTATAGAATTGCTCTGCGATGATTTATTATCGTTGGTTCAAGCCTTAGGTCTTCACAACCTTGTGATCGTCGGTCACACATTCGGAGCAAACATCGCTGTTCATTTTGCCGATAGGTATGAAACGCTTATCGAAAGTCTGATATTGATCTCGCCTCAGGCTTTTTTGCCGCTGCCTCCGTTGGCCAGTGAAAAGGAATTGCGGGAAGAGCTGGCAAAAGCTCGAACATTGGATAAGTTGGGAGAATTCATGGTTCAGCGTTTAACCGTAAAGCATAAAGACCACTCGATTGCAAAACGGATCATTCAATCCTATGCCCGGCTGCCCGTTAAAATGTATATGAATCATATAGAAATCGCCTGTCAATTCAAGCTCGAGCATTTGCGCCGGATTCATAAGCCTGCATTAGTATTATCCGGCGAATCGGATCCTCTGTTCCCGCCTTCTTTCACCAGCCTTTATAATTCATTTCTTCATCATTCCAAGTTCCTCATTGTACCGGACTCATCGAATATGGTTTTTTTCGATCAGCCGGCGGTTACCGTGGAGTGGATCATGAAGTTTATTCAGAGGCCGAAAAGCATTAGAACGGATACTTATGTTTTTACTGACAGGTTCCTGCAGCTGCTTATGCTGGAGGGATATAACCGGCTTGTCGCCCGGAATAAGGTATCCATTCAATGCATGGGCGGCTTTGAAGTCCAAATGAACGGCCGGGTGATCCGGGAAGGCTGGAACACCCGATATGCCAAAAATATCCTGATCTACCTGGCATTTCGCAAAACCGCAACAAGGGAAGAGCTGTGCGATATGCTTTTTCCGGAGATGACCGCCAAAAAAGCGCTTGGCAATCTCAGGGTGTATCTGAATCATTTTGCGAAGCTGTTTGAAGCCCGCCCTGAAGAGCCGCCATGTCTAGCCATTGACCGGGATTCGATTTATTTCAAATGCGCCGTTGAATGCGATTTGGCGGATGTCATGGAGGAAATGAACCGGAGCCTGGAGGAGAAGGATTCCATGCTGAAATATGCCATGTGCAAGCTGATTCTGCCGCGCGCCACCCAGCATATTCTGCCGGGCTGCTTTGACGCTTTTTCTCTCTCCTTAAAGGAGAAGTTTGCACAGGACTGGGAAAAACTGGCCATATGGGCCGCGGATTACTGCTGTAAGCTGGAGCAATTTGAGGAGGCCGCCCAGTTTATCCGCAGCTGTCTGCATTCCTATCCCAATGATGAAGGCTTAATCGAACGCATGGTAGCGATTCAAAAATTAACCAATAATAAAAAAGAACTGCGTAAATGGACCCGAAAGAAAAAAGCATCGCGCCCCGATCATTCTCGGGAGACGTGATGCTCTCTTCTATTCTTTATTTTGTTTCAATAATTGCATTTCACCAAGACACTCCGCACAAATATGCCGTTCTCTGAATTCGCTCACCAGTTCCATTGATCCGCAAAAGACGCAGCGCGGACGGTATCTCTCCAGAATGATATGATCTCCGCTAACCAAAATCTCTACAGGATCTCCCTCATTCATTTGATACCGTTTACGCAAAGACTTCGGCAGCACGATCCTCCCCAATTGGTCGACTTTTCTAACAACACCTGCCGGTTTCATGATCTAGTCACCTCGCTTATCGATAACTGTCTGCTATTTTACTTTATACAGTTCGACGCCTATGAGGGAATTCCTTCCGTCTTGTTCATTTCAACCCTTGAAAGCCGGTTTGCCTCAGTCCCTCATATAATATGATGGCCGCAGAATTGGATAAATTCAGCGAACGAACCGCTTCTGTCATAGGCATCCTCATCAGTGCCGTTGGATGCTGCTCCAAAATCTCGGCGGGCAGCCCCTTCGTCTCTTTGCCGAATACCAAAAAGTCTCCATCCTGAAATGAAAACTCCGTATACAGCTTGTCCGCTTTGGTCGTTGCAAAGAAAAAGCGTGAATCTTTGTACTTATCCTTCACTTCCTGGAATGAATCATGATATTCGATATTCACCGCGTGCCAGTAATCCAGACCCGCACGTTTTAACGTTCTGTCATCCGTATTAAATCCCAGCGGCCTGACCAGATGAAGCCAGGTTCCCGTAGCAGCGCAGGTTCTGGCGATATTGCCGGTGTTTGCGGGTATTTCGGGTTCAACCAATACGATATGAAATGCCATTTGTCTTGAGTCCACTCCTCTTTCAACGTCAACCACTAGACTACTAGATCTTTGTCAATTTTAACATACATTTTACGCTTTCTTAATACAAGGATGATCCAGTGATGCCATAATACAAATATCAAGTGCACATAAAAAGGAGACTCTCGAATGTTGAAGAAAAAAATTCTTGTCGTTGACGACGAACCTTCGATTTCGATGCTCATTGAATTCAACCTTAAATTGGTTGGCTATGATGTTCACTGTGTCTATGATGGAGAATCCGTATTCAGTGCAATCAAGGAATATCGACCGGACCTTATTGTTCTTGATCTGATGCTGCCCAAGGTGGACGGTTTCCAGGTCTGCCGCCGGCTTCGCTCCCAAAATAACCTGGTTCCTATTATTATGCTCACCGCCATGCATGATCTTTCCGACAAAATTGCAGGACTCGACAACGGTGCGGATGACTACATGACCAAGCCCTTCAGCCCGCAGGAGCTGATCTCGCGTATCCAGGCCATATTGCGCCGCTCCCAATTGCTCCCGTCCGCAGGGGAAGATACCCCGGTCACCATCGGAGAAATCGAGATCCTTCCGGAGCAGCGTGAGGTGAAAGTAAGAGACGAATTCATTGAACTCACGCCCAAAGAATTCGACCTGCTCCTGTTCCTTTGCAAGCACCGCGGCAAAGTACTCAGCCGGCAGCAGCTGCTTCACGGCGTTTGGGATTATCATTTCCTGGGGGATACGCGCATCGTCGATGTCCACATCAGCCATCTGCGCGACAAAATCGAAAATCAAGCGCGCAACCCCGAATATATTGTAACCATTCGCAACGTCGGATACAAATTGATAGAGCCTGCTGCTAAAGAATCTTTGGCCTAAAAGCAAAAAAGAGCACCGCCCTTATCGGCCGGTGCTCTTTTCTTTATTCTGATCCGGGTCACCTATTCCACAATGACATTGATCGTCACATTATTGGCAACCCCCGTGTAATTCGTCAGGGTTCCCGAAACGGTGATGTTTCCGCTCTCCAGCGCACTTCTTAATTTCCCGACGGAAACACCATCGCCTTGAGGATCAAAGGCGGTGCCGAGCAGCTCTTTTATTGTCGCCTGAGCTGTACCGTTTGAAAAGTGAATCCTTTTGGTAATTCCGGCTTCCGTTATCGCAAGCGTGTCGGCATTGCTTGAAGCATGGATCAGCAGACTCTCCAGCATCTGGGAATCATCCAGGGATTTGCTCAATGTGAATGTAATGGTATTCCCGGATGTGATGACTGCCGGTTCGGCATTCCCATCGATGACAGCGGCAGCGCCTATTAACGTAGGCACCGAGTCATTATTCCCCTTGATGATGGTTAAAATGACGGGAGATTGTTTTCCATTCGTATCGCTCAATACCCCGCGCACCGTAATGTTTCCATTTTGAAGCAGCTCTCTTAGCTTTTTGACAGATACGCCATCGCCCTGCGGATCCAATGCGGGGCCGAGCAATGTTGCGACCTTCACCGTTTGTTGGGTACCGCTGGCAAAGGATATTGTTCTGGATTGCCCGCTTTCGGAAAACGTTAGAGCTTCGGCGCCACTGGAAGCTGCGACCGTCAGGCTGGTGAACATGTCTGTATCCTGCAAAGCATCGTCTATAATGAAGGCAATGTAATTGGGCACATTCGTGTGAATCGAAAACGCTTTGCCCCCAATAACGGCGGATGCAGAGGTGATTTCCGGAACCGGTGCACTCGCAGGTTTGACGATTTTCAACTTGACTGTGGATTTATTGCCTGTCTTATCGGTCAACTCTCCTGTCAATTCGAGGTTTCCTTCGAAAAGATGCCTTCTCAATGTGCCGACGGAAACACCGTCACCCTGCCGGTCAAAATCAGGGCCAAGCAGATCGGCTACGCTCACATGAGCAGTCCCGTTCTGGAACGTTACCGTTCTGCTCACACCGGATGACGTAACGATTAATTTGTCTGTGTCCGATGAAGCAACAATCGTAAAATCGGTTATCATATCCGCATTGTTCAAAGCGTGATCCACATTGAATGTGACCTCATTATTCGTTCCGATGACGAGAGGGACGGACGCTTCACCGATCTTGACAGATCCCGAAATAATGACCGGCGGTTCGGTATCTCTAATAATTCCACCGCCACCACCGCCGCCGCCACCGCCAATGATGCCTCCTCCTCTTGGCCTGCCCAGTTCTTCAATTTTTTGCTCGGCATCCGCCAGCTTACTCAGATTTGGAAAGTCCTTGTCCGTTGCCCCCAACTTCCGCGCCGCCTCAACTTTAGCCCTGGCCTCTTCCACGGCCGCTTTATCATCGATCGTTAATTCTGAAGCATCGGGTAATGCCGCGATGGCCTCATTGGCCGCTTTCACTGCCGCCGCCAATGCTATCGCCGCTTCCAGCTGCTGGACTTTGCTCTTATACAACGCCTGATTTAATTTAAATTCATAAGCCAATCTCGCCAGAGCTTGCCTGTCGGCGGCATCCAGCGGGCTAAACCGCAGTGTTCCATCCCCGTTATCGATCCCCTTCAGGAAGCCGATTTTGAATGCCAAAGAAACATGCGGCCTCGCCCAATCCGAAATCTGACCGACATCGGAAAGAGAAGCATCAAAAGGCAGCTTCACCGCCAGTGCTTCCAGATTGAATGCGCGGATAAAAAATACGGCCAATTGCTCTCTGGTCACAGGGCTATCTGGTGAAAACGTAGTCTGGGATGTACCGTTCGTAATGTTTGTATTGAGAAGTGCTCCTACATATCCTTTGAACCATGAATTTGCGGGAACATCGGCAAACACATCGGCGGACGCCCCGTCTTCTTCCAGTCCCAAAGCAAGCACCAGGACTTTGGCAAGATGTGCCCGTGTCATCGTTTCACGGGGTTTGAAGGTGCCGTCTTCGTAGCCCGAGAGGATCCCGTCCTGCACTAAGGACCGGATTTCTTGTGCGGCATAGGAATCGGCAATATCGGAGAAAGGATACGAATTCTCCGCGGCCGTTCCGGCTGCCGAGTCGGGAGCTTCCGTCTCTGCGGAATTTGCGGTGCTTACACTGAACAGCGAAATTAACAAAGCAACGATTAAGAGGACGGACAGATGATAACGAACCGTTTTGATATTCATGGAATACAAGCGGCATTCCTCCATTTTCTTGATTTAGATTTTTATAAAAGCTTTCAATACAAAACACTATGGGTTAAATACAAGTGTCAGTTGTTTTGTCCCGCCGGATTGAAGGGTGACGGTGGCCGGAATACTCAACGCCGTTCCTCCCGCCAGCGACCTTAGCGTGCTGACCGATACGCCGTCGCCCTGCGGATCGGCACCTCCCAATATTTGGCTTACATCAATATGGACGGTACCTTGATCAAATGCAATGCTCTTCGTCATTCCCATGGCGGTAACGGAGATCGACTGGACATCAGGGGAAGCCTGAATGGAAAAACCGGTAAAACGATCCGAATCTGCAATCGAGCCTGGTAACGTAAACGAAATCACGTTGTCTTCTCCAATCTCGGCAGCAATACGCTGTCCGCCGATATTTGCAAATGCGGACTGAATCCACTGCCCGCTTTCAGGCTGGGAACCCGACGACTCCAGATCAGTTATTTTGGCTTCGGCCTCTTGCAAAAGGTTCAAATTAGCGAAATCCGTATCGACAGCGCCTTTGGATTTGGCCGCTTCTACTTTTTCCCGAGCCTCTGTTACCGCCTGTTTATGACTCAAGGTGAGCTGATCCACGGAAGGCAGAGCCTCAATGGCATCTACCGCCGCTTGAATCTCCCGGACCGGCAGCGCTCCGGTTACGGTTACACCGGAATCCCGACCCTTATAACTTAATGTATAAACAGTCCCTCGCGTCTGGGTGGACGTCGTGAGTACGATGACCTTGCCCCCGCTTCCCTCTTTCAGCGAAGCGTTCTGTACAGTCAGCCCGTTATCAAAGGCAAAATCGCTGCTGCTTACTGTACTGACGGCAAGGTTGAATGTAACTTCCACCGTGGTTTGATCGATTGCGGTCAATTGTTGAACAGCAATGCTTCCAGGCGCGGTGGTTGAGCCTGTACCTCCGCCTGCACTTGAACCAGGTGGTGTCTTCGGCGCTCCCGTACCCGATCCGGCAGGACCGGAAGGCTCCTTCGCGATGCGGTTGGCAGCCTCTATGAAGGAATCGCGGTTAAAATTAAACTCGAAAGCCAATCGGGCCAGCGCTTGTCTTTGCGTATGTTCGCCCGGAGCAAATCTCAGAGTCCCGTCCGCATTAGCGATCCCCTGAATGAAGCCTATATGATAAGCCAAAGCAACATAAGGTTTTGCCCAATCCGACACCTGATCTATATCCGTAAAGGGCACCTCAAGAGCCAGCTTGCCGGCTTTGTCTTCCAGACCAAACGCACGTATAAAAAAACCGGCTATTTGTTCTCTGGTCACGGGTTCATTCGGAGAGAACGCTGCTTGTGAGGTCCCTCTCGTAATTCCTGATTTCGCCAATGCTCCTACGTAACCTCTATACCAGGCATCCTCCGGAACATCTTCAAACTCTGACGCCGCCTCCGGATCTTCGGCAAGCTTTAAGGATAGAACGAGAATTTTGGCGAGATCGGCGCGGGTTACAGCTTGGGCTGGCCGGAATGTTCCGTCTTCATAACCGTTGAGGAATCCCGCCTCTGCCAAACGCGAAATTTCTGCTGCTGCATAGGATTCATTCAAATCACTAAAAGCTACATTGGCACTAACCTCGGCAGTTGCAACCATACTCACTAGGGCAGACATCAAAAAAGTACGTTTCCATAAGCGGCTTTTATACCCCAAAATATCAAATCCTCCTCCATCCAAAGCTTATCTATGTATCTATATGATACAAAATGTATCATATTCTCGCTTTTTTTTCCACCATTTATTGTGAATTTTTAATAAATATTTATTTTGAGGCAGCTTATTGCCTTTAAGAGCATCGATACAATTAGTATCGGAAGTGATGATAAAAAATGCCGGGAAGCTCTTTCTCCGGCATTTTTAAGCGAATGTTCTTATCCGTTGCGTTTTTGAAAATCAACCATAAATTCTGCCAGCGCCTTGCAGGCCTCATAAGGAACGGCATTGTATGTCGATGCACGCAGTCCGCCAACGCTGCGGTGTCCCTTGAGTCCAACGAAGCCGTGCTGCTCCGACTCTTTAATAAACTGCTTCTCCAGCTCATCGTCTTTCAGACGGAAGGTGATGTTCATGATAGAGCGGCTGCCAGGATCTACTACGCCGCGGTAGAAACCGCCGCTTTGGTCAATCGCTTTGTAGATGAGGCTCGTCTTCTCACGATTGCGCTTTTCCATCGCGGTCAATCCGCCGTTGTCCCTGATCCACTTCAGCACCAGATTCACCATGTATACCGAGTATACCGGCGGAGTATTGTATAAGGAATTATTCTTCACATGTGTTTCATACCGCAGCATCGTCGGGATATTTTTAGGCGTATCCTGAAGCATGTCTTCCCGCAAAATGACGACCGTCACGCCCGATGGCCCCAGATTTTTTTGCGCACCTGCATAAATCATGGCGAATTTGGAAACATCGACAGGACGGCAAAGAATGTCGCTCGACATATCGCCGATGAGCGGAACGCTGCCGGTATCCGGATACTGCTGATACTGGGCGCCTTCGATCGTTTCATTCGAAGTAATGTGCAGGTAAGCCGTGCCGGGATCCAGTGCCAATTGACTTACATCCGGAATACGGGTAAACTTGTCGGCTTCCGAGCTGGCCACGATCTTCGTTTCACCGAACAGCTTCGCTTCCTTGAGCGCTTTATCCGCCCAAGACCCGGTATGAACATAGCCGCCCACTTGGCCGGCTTTCAAGAAATTCATCGGAATCGCAGCAAACTGCGTGCTTGCCCCGCCCTGCATAAACAAAACCTTGTAGCCGTCCGGGATCGCAAACAATTCCTTAAGCAGGCTTTGTGTTTCCGCATTTAACTGTTCGTACTGAGAGCTGCGGTGGGAAATTTCCATAATGGACATACCGATTCCCTGGTATTCCACTAGTTCTTCCTGCGCCTTCTGAAGCACTTCCAAAGGCAGCGCCGCGGGTCCCGCATTGAAATTGTATGCGCGCTTAGTCACTGATTTCACACCTTCGCTTTTTCATAGGATATACGCTATGATAGCAAAGTTCGTCACGCTTCATCAAGTATTTGTTTACAGGATTCATCAGATTGCCCTACTTTGCAAAGCATAAGGTTATAAAATAGTAACAAACGACAAAAAAAGAGGTGTATCCCCTATGATCGAACCGCGTTGGTTTGTCGCCATCCCTATTCCTGACGAAATACGAACCGTCCTGAAAGAGAACATGGACGTCATGAAGAAACCGTATGCTTTTCAAAAGTGGGTCCATCCCCAAGATCTGCATATCACATTGAAATTTTTGGGAGCAGCCTCAGCGACAGCCCGCCGTCAAATCGTGCAAAGCTTAACCGCACTTACCTCGTCTTTCCCTGCTTTTGACCTGCGTCTAAAAGGATGGGGGACTTTCGGCCGTCCCGCTTCCCCCGGCATCCTCTGGGCAGGAGTTGGAGGCGATCTGCAGCGTCTGTTTGCTCTGCAGGCCGGAGTCGAGCACGCAGCGCTCCAGGCGGAATTTGAGCGTGAAAAGCGCCCTTACAGCCCTCATATCACTCTGGCACGAAGATATAATGGAAAAACTAAATTCCCGTCGGATCCATGGACAGCCGAGTCCGCAAATCCCGATGCCTCCCTGCATGCATGGCAGGTACAAAAAGTGGTCTTGTACCGGAGCCATTTGCACCAGAATCCGATGTACGAAGAAATAGAGTATTTCCCGCTGGTTTATGGCAATAAGGGCTAAAGGGTATTTAATTGTTCACATTGGGGGCACCGGTATACGGCTAAAATAGGAAGAGATACAATTCTAACATTCTTAATCAATACATGATTACATGAACCGCATACAAAGTCCATTCCATTCTCCGTTCCTTCAAAGAAAGGGCTGAGGTCTTTGTCAGGTTTCTGTAAGACCGGAAAAGTAATCTTCTCTGGGTACTCGACTATCGTCATCTTTCTTTCCCTTGGTACTTTTTTCACAATTCTTGGCGGCATGATACATCTACCTTCCCGGTTTAGATACAATTTGTAACATAATTTTAGCCAATTTAGTCGATTTTATCAATAGTTTAATGGTAGATTTTCACTAAAATAGCATATAAAAAGAAACATTTAGTATCAAAGAAGGGGGGCTCTTATCTTAATCTATAACGAATCATAGGATTTCATCGCAGACCGTACGCTTTGGAGATCATATAATGGGTACAAAAGACTTAAATTTTTATTCAAATTTAACCAAGATATAACAAATTCATATTGTCCCAAAATGTAAATTCGTATATGATAGGTTCACAACCACCATAAAACGAGATAATTGGCAAAACCATTGAAAAATGGTGACGCAAAGCTATAGGGGCTACCTTGAGCTATTCGCTTCAACATGCCAGCCAGTTGCCGAAAACCGGCTTCCGTTGGAATGATGTGGGACTAATGGGAAGGGGTTGGAACATGAAGAACCTAATGAAACATGATGTAAAGGACCTAATTGATCAGGATGTACAGGAATTAGTGAATTGCTTGCATCTCCCGGAAAATGAAATATTGGAACGATTTTCTTTCACCCATGAAGGGGAGATCTTGTCCAATGAAAATGCAATGAGGTTTATCCTTTTTCTAAAATCCGAATTGTTAAAAGAGTGCACCGGATGAGTGCACTTTTGTTTTTGTTCACAACCGTCAAGTCTGTATTTCATCTATAAAGCGGCGAGATTTACTAAGAGTCTGCGACGGCTGGGTTTTCAGATCGGATTCTATCAGATGATTTATATAATCTCCACTTACCAGATAAGGCAACCTTGTACCCAAATTTAAGGATACCAGTATTTTCTGAACGTCAATTTCAATTTTATTATTCATTATTTGACCACCCGATTAATAGAATCTTCATAAACCGTCTGTTGAACACTGGCTGTGTCGGTCTGCACGTAGCCGCCAGCCGCAGAAGCTTGATTCTCAAAATGCTTTTTCCCAAACACGATAACCGCGATATTTGCCACGAACAACAGCACTACGATGGACCATTTGAAAAAGTTCAATTCCGCATACCTCCGATATAGGTTTACAGAGGTAACCTTACCAGCTTTATACTAAAAAGTAACTCGAAGGATGTCGGTAGAAAAAAAAGATTTATAAATTAAATCATTTTGACTATCATAGGCTGGCATTTCTTCATAAAGCCGAAACATTATGTATCTAATCCGTTGGAATTATAGTAATATGATACTAAATGGTGCATGAAGGGAGAAACGAGACGTTTGTCGATTTTATGGGGGATCATCCTTGCCATTGCCGCTTGTTATCTGCTGTTTATTTTTCCGACTCAATGGTTGAAGGTGGAGAAAGTCAGACACTCGCTGGGATTAAACATAAAAATATTACAAATCAGCGATATGCATATAGAACGGCTTCGGATTCGTCCCGAGCAATTAAGAAGGGTCATACAACAGGAGCGGCCGGACTATCTGTTCCTTACGGGAGATTATACAAAGCTGGAAGCGTACCTTCCTTTATTGAAGCGTTATCTGAACGTGTTCCAAGCAAGCGGCATCCCTGCCTTTGGCGTGCTCGGAAATCACGATTATCAACAGCGGAAAGTGAGCAAACTCATCAAGCTGCTTCAGCAAAGCGGAATCCATCTTCTGCGTAATGAATCGGTTCGGCTTCCCGGGTTTGAACTCATCGGGATCGACGACTACGACAGCGGCAAAAGTCGTATCGGCGAATCCTTTCATGGAACAAACACCGGCCGCCCGCGCATTGTGATTACCCATGACCCTAATATTGTACTCGAGATGAGGGAGCGGTTTGATTATCTTATGGCGGGGCATCTCCACGGCAAGCAATTGAATATCCCTTTCTTTTATCGGCTTCGACCAATGGGAAAGCTGCCTGCTATGGGAATTTATAAGGGGCTGCATCGAGGGCCATACGGAACCTATTATATCTCCAAGGGGATGGGGCAGACTGGAGTCAATGCTCGTTTTCTTGTCCGAAGCGAAGTTACTTTGCACTTTTTATAAAGCCCCTTATACCAACTAGACCGCCTAAGCATGACTGTTATATTGGCTCAAACAGCTCCTGACCTCGTCAATACTTAAGCCGGAGGCCCGTACCTCCCTAACCAATTGAACCCATTCCTTCTCCAGATATTCGACCTCACACTGTCCTTCTTCTCTAATAAGGTTATGAATATCTACACTAAGAACTACAGCAATTTTGTGTAAAAACTCGATGGAAGGATTATGTTGAATATTTCTTTCGATGGAGCTCAAATACGATTTGGCCACTCCAGCCCGGCTCGCAAGTTCCGAGAGTGACAAACGCTTTTTCTGCCTCAGTTTTTGTATACGCTTTCCAATCATAATATCACCTTTAAATTAGATAAATTAGTATCCATTGATTTTAGTCAACTGTTTTGCAATCGACTTAGCGCCTTGGATTGTGCTTGGCTTTTGAGCGATTCATACTCCTGCTTCCACGCGTTCGGTCCGGTATCGTTTAAACCGGCATCGCGCAGTTCTTGTTTTGCGTTCTGAATAATACGATCGACTTGCCCGCTGCACCGTTTCTCCGCATCAGCTATTTTTTTGAAATATTTGTCCTTGATTGTTTGAAGTGCATCATTATCCAATTGCTCCTGATCACCCATAGCTGCCGAAATTTCATTTACGATCCCGTTAGCTTCAGCCTGGCATGTATTCTTGAGCTTCTCCAGCTCTGCTCTATATTTGTTCTCGATTTCTGCCGTAATTCCTGATTTAGGATCCCGCTGGTTTGCAGAAGGAGCGGAAGGAGCAGCCTCAGGGGGAGCAGAGGTGGATTGGGTCGGCGGCTCTTCCGTACTGCTCTGCTGTTTCTTACGTGCTTCAAGCTCCTTTTTAATCTTCTTGCGCTCTTCCTCATCATAAACGCCCACTAATTCAATAGGATAGTTGGGGTCCAAAATAATGAGGTTTTTACCATATTTGCCGGTGATAGCTTTCAAGGCATCTATTTCCTGTTGACTGAGTTTTTGAAGCAGTAAATCCCGTATATGTTGTTTTTCCTCATTGTTCAGCTTATCGGTAGCCTGGCCAAGCAAGAAATAAATATCCCGCATGGACAAGCCCGAATTTAACAGAATCGCCGCTGCATCCATCGCATCCTGCTTGCTGATCGGTTTATTGGCGAATTCATTGGCTTTTTCCAGCGTATTCCCCAATATAGGAGATGTGCTTTCCGGTTCCTTCAATTTACCGTTGTCCTCTTGCACATGCTGACGCTGCACTATATCTTCAATCGTTGTTGAACGAATCATCCAGTACATGTAGCTAATGTAAATCATGAAACCAAGGGCGATTGCCAATAAGATCAGCAAACTCCATTTAAACCAACGCGACGGTCGTTTTAGAATTCCACTCAAACCGTATCACCACTTCTTTCTATCATTTGTTTGCATAAATAATAAGTCATGATTCCAAAGGCAGCCCCGCAAGTATCCAGGATAACATCCGATATCATCGGCGTCCTGCCGGCCGTATAGATCTGATGCATCTCATCCAAACCCGCGTATATCCCGCAAAAAAGAAGGGAAAGAACCATGTGTACTTTCGCCTTCCTGTGTATTATTCTTGCCGACAATCGGAATACAAGAAAACCTAAGACCATATATTCCATGATATGAGCCAGCTTTCGAATGAAAAACTCCATAAACGCGGCAGCCCCATTCTTATGCACACTGATCTCTTTCCCGCCATAGTTCAGCTGTACTCCTGAAAAACGCTCTTTCACGACTTGTTCTGCCTTACTATTTTGAAGCCATGGTTTCAGATCCTGCTTTTCATGGGGCTGGGCCGACATCAGGAAAATTACCGTCATCCAACAGAGGAGCGGAATCCAATGGTTCCAGAAGGACACGCTCCTTCTGCGTCTTTTCATTCTCAAACGTTACGCATCCTTTTCATTGAATTCACTGACTGAACGGCTTCATAAGCTGCGGAAATTAGCTCATTTTCACACACTGTCTTTCAATATCTGCCCAATTCATATATAACCGGACGATGTCCTCTTCTACCAGCTCGTTGCCGCTCTGTACTTCAATGATTTCCAGATCCGTAATGGCCCTTATACTGTGTCTTGCCCGTACCGGGATTTGAATTACATCTCCCGCGGCTACATGAATCAATTTATCATTAAGCACAAGTTCGCCTTCACCCGATATGATCGTCCATGCTTCACTTCGCTTCAGATGGAGCTGGTAGCTCAAGTTTTTCCCCGCATGTACTCCGATCCGTTTGGTTAACACTTCTTTACCGTCTTTTTTCGTGTAATCTAATACTCTATACCAACCCCAACGCCTTTCTTCGAACATAGGTCTTTGCTCAATATCCTTCATAATTTCTTTTATTTTGGCGCTAGCCGATTTATCTGAAACCAATATGCCGTCCGGACTAACAGCGACAACCAAATTGGAACAACCTATGATCGTTACCGGTATTTCCAACTCATTAATCAGATGTGTGTTCTTTGAATCCGCACTGATTATCCCGCTTCCTATTTGCTGTGTTTCAATCTCTTCCGTTAATGTATTCCAGGTTCCAAGATCCTTCCAGAAACCGTCATACGGCGCCACAACAATGTGTTTAGCCTTCTCCACTACTTCATAATCAAAGCTTAGTTTCGGAAGAGCATCATAATGCTTCACCAGCTCTTCATATTGAATCGGCAGCCCTCTCTGTATCAGCATGTTGATCACATAATCTAATCTAAATGCAAAAACCCCACAATTCCAAAGCGCACCTTGTTCAATCAAAAGTTTGGCTTGGTCTTCGTGAGGTTTTTCTCTAAAATGATCAACAGTCCTGTATGGTGTCAAGACTTCATTTTGCGATTTATCCGGAACGATATACCCATACTTTTCGGAAGGATACGTAGGCTTTACGCCCATAAGTGCTATATCCGCGCCTGAATCATGGACGATCGATTCCAACTCCTTTACTTTGTGGAAAAAGTGATCTTCTACGTAAGGATCGACAGGCAAAACCGTAATGACCTCCTGCAAACTTACACCAACAATAGAATAAAGATAGGTGGACATTAAGGCGATTGCGGGAAAAGTATCGCGGCGGTTCGGTTCACATACGACATTCACCTCGTGGCCCAGTTGGCTGTAAATCATTTCTACTTGTCCCAGACCGGTTATGATGTACGACTGGTTCGAAAGTCCGGCGGCGGATATCTGCCCCCAAACCCTTTGCACCATGGATTCCAATTCCTGGTTTGAATTTTTCAGCACTTTAAGGAATTGCTTCGATCTGGAATCGTTGGATAATGGCCAAAGGCGTTTGCCTGAACCTCCGGATAATAATACAAGTTTCATAGAATCCACTCCTCTGATTTTAAACAATATAAATAAAAACTGGGCTTGCACAAAAAAGCTGCTTCCTTTTCTATGTCGAACAATGTCTTCGTTATGTCATGAGTCATGGAGCAACGGACTCCTGCTGCTGCATATTTATTTCTCCATCCAATTTCGCCGATGGATATTTATAGGTCCAGGTTAGATAATAGTTCGAATTCTTACCATAAGAATTATCTAACAATATATTTTCCTTATCCAAAAGACATGCTAATATATGTCCATGAAGCCTGGAAGTTCTCACTTTATGGTACGTACTAAAAAACTTGACCGATTTACTCACCAGATAATCAGCGTATTTATACCAAAACGGTTGTACGGGAAGTATATTGCCAACAGCACGATCCATTTTATGCAACTTCATAAACATTCTTGTTATTTTTCTATCGAGTGGCGTCAATAATGTTGACCAATCCTTTTGGTCATGTGTAGAACTTACATCCTTTTGATACGAATGATTGATTTCAATATCGGTTCTCAGAAAATGAAGCTCTTCCTTTTCCGCCTTGCCGGTTGGTTTCATTGGCCACAAGTGATGGGCCATATCAGGACATAAATACACGAAACACTTATGAAACTTTTTCTTTGCCATTTCATAGTTGTTTGCGTCTCTTACAAAAACATGCAAATCCTTATGCCTATTGAATATGACTGCTGTTTTATTGAATTCATTTTCGCTTTTGAAATAAATCGTTTGGGGCAGGATGACAATACGGTGCTCCGGATAATTGTCGATAATATATTCCCTTAATGACTGATGCTGTAAATACATGTCTCCAAGATTGCCTCCGCCTTGAAGTACGATTGTCCACTCCTTGGGAATATACATCCCTTTTTTAAAATTAATACAACTGAACCTTGCTTTCACCTTATATTGGTTATCCCTAAAAAACGCCTCTGTTCCTTTCATGATCAGCAGATCGCCAACGTTATTATAAACGGGGTAATCAATATAACAAATTTCTGTTTTTGGAGGGACTACCTTTAAAATTTGTTTGAGTTTTTCCTTGATCTCCTGCATAGGGTGTATGGCATTCATACAAGTCCCCTCCTCTTTAAATTAAGTACACTTTTCAAGTATTGATAATCATCTTTGTTGTATATTACTTGTTTAAGGGGAATTTTCAAAACGATGGGGAACGAAACCAACGTTATGGCCAGCCGAATCATCGCTCCGGTTAACAAAGCGATACTTATTCCAATCAAGCCCCAGATCGGAGCCAGAATAAAAAACAAGCCTACCGTTACGATTAAAGCAATGGCTTGTCTTACAACAATTAATCCTGGTCTGCCAAGTGCATTAAAAGCCTGTGCCAATATCCATGATCCTCCTCCGATCACACACTCCCAGGATAATAGATAAAATATGAAGCTGGAACTGATAAAATCTTTTCCGAGAAACAGCTGAATCAGAAAGGGCCCCAATAAAATAAAAGGAATGATAATCATGCCCATGATGATCATTGAGATCCGGAAGCCCCTGCTCACTTTGGTAACAATATCGGATTGATCCAGTCCTGTCACTTTCGGAAATATGACATTGCTGACCGCGGTTTGCAATACGTTAAATACTCGGGATAACGTAAAAGCAACAGAATACAGGCCGAATTCGCGGGGGGTAAGCAGAGTAATAATAATGATTTTGTCCAGCTGCCCTGAGAGTACTCCCAACAGTTCCAGGATAAAGACCCTAAGACCATAACGTGTAAAAGGAACAAGCAGCGAGTTGTTCCATTCCCATTCCCATTTCCATTTATCTTTGATCTCGCGAATCATTAGGTAGATCGCCCATACAGTCACTAGGAAACTAACCAGGAAGTTATTGAGAATCGCAGAGTAAACCGTAAGTTTACCTAACTGCCACAACAAAACAAGTCCTATAATATTAAACGTAGGAACGGAAAACCGAATCAGATTGTATATTTTGAACTTGTCGAGACTCTAAAAAACCGCCAATAAAAGATTGGTTACCAACAGTAAAAAAATATGAAATACAATTAAAGATTGTGATAATTCAATAATAACAGGCGGATATTTCGCCATCCAAGCCGGCATCTGCCACCAGGCGATCCCGCCTACAACAACACTTGCCGGGAATTGAATAAATACGGAGTATAACAGATAAGTTTGTATATTATCTTTGCCGCCCTTTTTCATATGGTAGATTAGTGAATTGGGCAGTCCGAGATTAATTAAACTGGATAAGAAACCCGGCCAAAATAACGCCGCCGCTAACACTCCTCTTCCTTCAACCCCCAGCATTCTTGCTGTGATTACAGTAGTTAATACTGTAACCGCCAAAATAAATACATTGAAAAACATCGTTTGAACGATGGTGCCGAACATGCCGTTCCCAAAAAATTTGGTTCTTCTTGATAGTAAGCTCATCACACACTCCACAAGAACTTAATATAATCCGTCATTTTACTCTTTCGATGAAATCTGCAATATGACTCTGATTCACGTCAGGTCTGCCGATCGAGTAATAATTCAATCCGGTCTCTTCGATGCGTTCCTTGGCATACACGTTTCTGCCGTCAATAAATACCGGCAGCTTCATCAATTTTTCTATGTTTTTCAAGTCAACTTCTTTGAACTCGTTCCATTCGGTCAACAAGCAGACGCCATGGCAATCGATGGCTGCATCTGTTATACTGTCACACCAAACAATGTTCTCATGGTTGACAACTTTTCTAAAGTTATTTATTGCGATCGGGTCATAAACTTTGATTATACAACCTTTCTTGATTAGTGTTTCAACAATTTCAATAGACGGAGCATCTCTTACATCATCGGTATTGGGTTTGAATGCTAATCCCCAAATCCCAATGGTTTTGGAAGAAAGGTTCCCCAATAGATCTTCAAGTTTATTAATGACATTGAATCTTTGATGTTTGTTTACTTCGACAACGGACTTCAACAACTTAAATTCATAATTGGCATTTCCGGCAATCTGAATTAATGCTTCCGTATCTTTAGGAAAGCATGATCCGCCGTAGCCGATCCCGGCATTTAAGAAGGATGGACCTATACGTTTATCCAGCCCCATTCCTTTGGCAACAAGTGTGACATCGGCGTTCACTTTTTCGCAAATATTTGCTATCTCATTGATAAATGAAATTTTAGTTGCGAGGAAGGCGTTGGAGGCATATTTGATCATTTCCGCGCTTCGAATATCTGTAACGATAATCTGGTCCGTGAGAGTTGAATGCAGTTCCACCGCTTTTTGTTCCGCCGGCTTGCTATCCGTTCCAATGATAATGCGATCCGGATACAAGGTGTCCTTAATGGCGGATCCTTCTCTGAGGAATTCGGGTACAGAAACGACGTCAAACGGATGTTCTGTCAATTCATATATCATTTGTGCGATCTTTTCATTGGTTCCTACAGGAACCGTACTTTTGGTCATGATGACTTTATATTCGTTGATCGCCAGCGCAATTTCTCTTGCTGCCTGCTCTATATACTGTAAATTCGCCTCACCGTTTGGCAATGATGGAGTACCGACTGCAATGATAATAATCTCCGATGCTTGCACCGATTCAGACAATTCATTAGTAAAAGACAGACGTCCGGCTTTTACGTTTTTGTCTATAAGTTCTTTCAAACCCGGTTCATAAATGGGTACCTCGCCGCGCTTCAGCATCTCTATTTTCGTTATGTCTTTATCAACACAAATCACCTTGTTTCCAAGTTCAGAAAAACAAACGCCGGAAACAAGGCCAACGTAACCTACACCTATCACACTTATATTCATATAAACACCCTCTATCCGTTTTTGTTACTCTCCCGAACTGATCATTTTCTATTTATCTCCGGTTGATCTCATCTTTTCATTACCGAAGTCAGTGTATAACGTACAACCCCTAATCTATACATTAGTTTTGCCAAAATATGGATTGTTTTCTTCTTCTCTGATAAGTTGAAAAGGATGTAAACAAGGTAAAAAACGATTCTAATGTTGGAACCAATGAAAAACTTGAGTCTTTTTAACTTTTTTTCCACCCTGATTACATCGCTTACGCCCTGCCAGTATAATCTTCTGAGAAACCACTTTTTATTGATTCGATTAGAAGCGATCGTATGATTGACAAAAGCATACGGAGTATACATAATGATGTAATCCTTCCGTATTTTACGGATCAGTTCCGATTCTTCTCCCGAAAGCAAATTATTCCCTACTCGCCCCAAATCCGTTCGAAAGCAGCCATATTTCTTGAGGACGTCTTTTCTAAACGCAACATTCGCTCCGAAAGGTATGGAATTGTGATCCATTTCAGTGACTTTATCCGAGTAGTCCAGTATGGTATACAAAGAGTAATACCTTTCAGGCAGCCAGGTTGGAACGGACTTTTCCCAAACCGGATTGATTTTCCCACCTACGCAGGCAACCTTCTCATCTTGAAAGCAATCCAAGATGTGTCGTATCCAATCCTGACAAGCAGTCGCATCATCATCCAAAAATAAAATAAACTCGCCCTTTGCCTCTGCAATAGCTCGATTTCTGGCATAAGACAAGCCTTTATTGACTTCCAGGACATACCTGACATGATGCTCTTTTTCTACAATGGGCATCACTAATTGGGCTGTATGATCCGTGGAATTATTATCGATAATGAGAATTTCGTATTCTGTATCAGGATAGGACTGTACCAGCACACTGTTTATTGTTTTTTCCAAATATTCCGCCCGGTTAAAGGTACATATGGCCACAGTTACTTTCATTTTAACAGCCTCTTATCTTATTTAGATTAAATCCAACTTTATTCCGTTGGATTCATTTCATTAGTTTAACTGTTCGATGATTTTCACTCTGTGCTTCCAAAAACATTTCTCAACAACCCATTTTTTTCCGTTTTCTCCCATTTGTTTTGCCAATGCTTCATTTGTCAGCAGTTCTTTTAACTTCACACGGATCTCTTCCGCATTCAACGGATCTACAAGAAAACCCGTGGTTTGATCCAATACCGCTTCAGGAATTCCGCCGCTGTTTCCTCCAATGACCGGCAGGCCATAATAATTGGCTTCCAGGAATACGATTCCGAATCCTTCTACATCGCCATTTTCTTTAATTTCTCTGCTTGGCATGATAAAGATATTCGAGCATAAATATAAGCCTTCAAGCTCATCATTATCCAAGGTTCCTGTAAATATCACGCTTTGGTTCAACCCATAGTCATTCGCTATTTTTTCCAATGTTTTCCTATAAGGACCGTCACCGCATATGACATACCGAATATCAGGATTATCTCTGCATATCGTCTTTAGAGCTTTTAGAACAACGTCATGGCCTTTACGTTCAACCAACCTGGAAACCGTTAATATGACTTTTTTGTTATGCAAATCATAGCGGTCTTTAATCTCTGTTAAATTATGCTTTACATCTGGTTTTTCATGGATTCCTGGTTGAACGATGACGATATTTTCATTAGAAAAACCCATCTCCTTCACTTTTTCACTCGTATACTTGCTGTTGCAAATGATTTTTTTCGAGTGTCTTAATATAAATAATAAGGATTGATATGTTCTTTTGGTGTTTTTCAAACTTAAAATGTCCAACCCGTGAGTATAGCAGTAATAATCAACATGCAATACCCATTTGGCTATAGGCCCGACAAGGCCAATGGGATAGACATTCCCAAAGTGGATTTCATCATATTTGATTTTGTACTTTAAATAAATCAAGTATATGATTAATTTGAACAGTACGAGGACATTTTTAAACTTATTGCCCTTCATTGAAGTACGAAATATTTTATATGTTTGTTCATGATCAAATTCTTTTGCCTTTTCGTGTGTGTGTGTCAGTACAAACGAATCGGCAGGATTTAAATTCGAAATGATGCCATGAACGTAATTTTGTATACCGCCGGCTTCCGGCGGGAAATCAATACTGACAAACAGCCGCTTTTTCATAATACCTCCTTTTTACTGACGAATGATGGTTAAGACGGTTGCCTCATGTCTGCAATCATCATTTGGTCATCGATTTGAATATCCTATTACATATGCTGCGACAGGAAAGCTTTCTTGGTCAGTCGATTATAGATTTGTGAAACATCTCTGGATTTATTTTTTGCATCAAAAAATTTTTTGACATTTTCATATCCTGTTGAAGATAGGCTTTCGTACTGATGCTCGCTTAAATCATAGATTTCTTTAATTTGATGTGCCAAATGATCAATATCTCCGTCCTGACAAATAAAACCTCCTTCAGTCCTTGCAATAATTTCGTGTGCTCCTCCGGAATTCGCAACGATTACCGGGGTTTTTGCAAGCAATGACTCTATGATGACTCGACCGAATGGCTCTTTATCCGAGAAATTAATCGTCACATCACATTCACCCATAGCTTTAATCGGTGTACGGGTATGACCTTTAAAATTAATGTTGTATTCAAGCCCTAATTCTGCTACCAGATCTTTCAGCTGCTGTAAATAAACATCGGACCCATCTACGGCCGTATCGCCATAAATGTTAAGCTTCCAATTGGTGATGTTGAATTTTCGGGTAAATATGGAGAGCGCCTTGATGATATAGTCATATCTTTTCCACTCAACGATTCTCCCAATTACTCCAATGACTAATATACCATCTTCTTTAAATTTTCTTTGCTTCTCTAAGCTTGCATCATTTTTTTGCTCAATTCCGTTATATACAACAGCACACTTTCTCTTTACTTTTATCGTGCTTTTTACGAAATCCGATATACAAATGACTTGATCGAAAAAATGGGGGAGCAGCCATGTATAAAATTTGGATTCCATTGCATCTCTATGATGCCAAATGGTTTTCGCTTTTGTGAAGTATTTGGCAAATAGTACATACCATGGAGCTCTCCAACCATTGGCATGAACAATATGAATGTTGTGCTTCCTGACCAAATGAATGATTGCCATATTTCGTTGAATATAAGCTGCAATGTTTTTTTTGATGCTCCCCAATTCCATATGCAGCCGTTTATGAGGAGTTTTAATTTCATCTACATATTCGGTATCCTGCGGACAAAGCAAATAAATGTTATACAGGCTTGTGTCCATATGATTGATAAGATGAATCAGACTTTGCTCGGCTCCACCCTTCTTCTTGGAATGAGTCACATACATCACATTCATCTTATGATCATGAACGGGAGAATCGAAATGATCCAGGTTAGCGGCATGCTTTTCCAATATGAGCTGATTTGAATAATGGGCTTGCACTTCCTGATATCCTAATTCCCCCATTTGCCCGGCCAGATCTTTATTGTTCAACAACTTCAATATTGTTTTCTCCATATCTGCAGAGCTGTCTGCTACTTCGAAGCTGCCTTCCTTTAAATGTATCCCCTCTGCACCGATACTTGTAGTTACGACCGGTTTTTTCATCGCCAACGCATTTAATATTTTAATTCTCATCCCGCCGCCAATTTTTAATGGAACGACGAAAACGTCTGAAGCGGCAATGTAGGGTCTTTCATCTTCGACAAAACCGGTAACATGAACATTCTTTGGATATTGCGATTCATATTTCACGATGCTTTCCGGAGGATTCTTACCGACAATATAAAATTGGATATTGGGTACTTGACGCAGCAATGATGGAAACACGTTTTCCATAAACCACGTAACCCCTTGAATATTAGGCATCCAAGCCAATGAACCTAGAAAGGTTATCGTCGGCCATTCATTTTGCCGGTAATCCAGAGGAACATATTTATTCATATCAACCCCTGCAGGCAGTAAACTTAATCTAACACGATGATTCATTTTTTCCATTAAATTCAAATCTTCCTGCGTAATCATAATGCACTCGTCAAAATCAGCACAAATACTGCTTTCGTAAGCGTTAAGCTTTGCATACTGCATCTGAAAATACAGTTTCTTAATCGGGTTTCGTTCTTCCTCTGCCACTCTTTTCATGATCAGGCTTTCCACATTATGCTGTCTCAACACCACTATCAAATGGGGATAGGTTTGTTTAATAAGCCTCCCGTAATAAGCCATATGCAGATGATCCACGTAAACAATGTCGATATTCAGCTCAGATAATAATGAAAAAACCAATTCTCTCATCTGCCGATTCACGTACTTCTCCATGTTGTAGGACAAAGGCGAGATCAGGTTTTTCATTCCACCTCCTAATGTATTGGCATAGTCAACCGGCACTCCATACACTTGCATTTCCAGCGGGAAAGTGCTTAAGTCATCTTTTTCTTTTGAGTAAAAGGTGCACACCGTGATATGATGACCATATTCCGCCAAATGCTTTAGTGTATTAAAGCTGACAATCTTCCCGCCGTCATTGGGGGGATACGGATAAAGATGTGTTAAAAATAAAATGTTTTTCATTTAATTTTAACCTCATTAAGAAGGATCTGGTCGTAATAACTTATCCGAAACGAATACAGGAGATTCTTTCTCTATTTTCAGGCTGCTGCAAACTAATGTTAAGGTATAAATTAAATATATGGTTTGAGGCTGGAGCAAGCTGCCCGAAAGAATCAAATACATAAAAAGGAATGAAAAAGAAAGTGCCTTAGATTCTACACGTGTCATCGAATAGATAATAAATATCAAAAATACGATGCCGACAATTAAACCATATTCATAAAGCAACTTTGCAATGGTGGAGAAGTTGGCTTTAAATGCCAAATCATACTCATCCACTTTGCCTATACCTATTCCCTTGATTAATAACGTAGCATCTGAACGTTTAATTTCATCGAATGCTTTGTAAGGCCCGATAAATCGTTGAAAGGCACTGGATTGCGAAGAATTAAATTCACCGTATCTACTAATGAGTGCCGAGGAGTATTCACTATTGATATACAGGAAAGAAAAAATAAATAAAACCCCAGCCATTACAAATAATTTCCATAATTTCATGCGATAAATAATAAAAGGAACACTCACGCATAAAAGCAGAATTCCTGTCCCCGAAAATGAGGAGAGTAATCCCAACAAATAGATGAATATGGATTTGATTCGTTTGAAATAGATCAGCTCGATGATGATAGCCACTGCTAAAAATTGCGAATAAAATGATGGTTCCAAAAAAAAGATACCGTTGGATTTGTAAATACTTGAGCCCCATTGAATTGGATAAGGGTTTTGATAATGCTGTTGAACGAACTGGGCCGGCAGCAAATTAAAATAATCTTGGAATTTCCAAATATGAACTGCCTGCAGTACGAATTGGATGATCCCGATCATTGCGGCAGCAAACATTAATTTTTGAAATAAGATTAATAGGTCTCTGTGGAGCTTTTCGGTTATTTCTTTTTGGATCAGTACAAAAGGCGCGTAGCAGATAAGAATGTAAATAACTGAAAAATGGGAATATTCATTTTGAAATAACAACAGGGATAACATCAATACGGTAAACAAATAAAAAAGTATGAATTTTACTTTATCTAAAACAAGTGTCTTTTGAATGATAAGTATGATTATTACTCCATAAATGACCGGAATAATCATTGGTAATTGCTTGTCTCCTAACGGAAGAGCGAATCTCTGGCCAAACACAATAAAAAACAGCAGGAAACCGTAAAGAAAATAAGTTTTTCTTAATCTTTTCGGATCTTCCGGTAACATTGTACATTTCCTTTCCTTGAACCTAACTGTGGGTTATGCATTGATTATTCAACAGTTCATCCCATCTCGATATACTTCTTGTTTTTGAGTAATATTCATCGATTAACTTGTAACCATTGTTTGTAACCTCATAATTCAATTCGACATTATTCATCAGTTTTAATATATACTCAACAAACTCTTCACTATCATCCGTTACAAATAAGCCCTTATTCTCTCCATAAAATATTCCTTCAGCTCCGATGGTAGTGGCTACAACCGGAATCCCTATCGACATGGCTTCAATGACCTTGGTTTTAATTCCTGTCCCAAATAATAACGGAGCAACAAACACAGCCGCATCTTGAATGGCTTCAAAGATGTTTTCCATTTCTCCGGTTACAATAATGTCTTTCTGTCGTGCCAATTCAGAAATTTCGGGAGCAGGAGATTTTCCTATGATATAAAATTTTGCATTGGGACTATGCATTTTTACTTTAGGCCAGATCTTGTTGTAAAAATAAAGAACAGCGGAAATGTTATGAGGAATATCCATTTTTCCGACAAAGACAATTTTATTCTTGTCAATGCTTCGCTTATCCATTCTGTTCTTCGTTTCAAACACCATCGGTATCCCCATACAAACGGGGTGTGTGGTTAGAAGCTGGAACTCCCTTGCCTCTTTTGGAGAAGTAAAAATGAGCTTATCAAATACTTTGGCAACTTCAACTTCATACTTAACTAACAAATAAGATTCAAATTTTAGCAGGAGTGATTGAAAATATTTCATGTTGAACAGCGGCCTAATGACCTTAGGCAGTTTATAGGCAAAACTACCCAATAGCGAGGGCGTATACTTGATCCATTGCAGCTGTCTTTTGTAGCGAAGTGATAAGAGATCATCGTAGCTCATAATTGTCTGTGATTCACATTGAACAATATACTCCGCAAGCCGTACCATATCGTAAAATATAAAATCCGGCTTTTCATGTTCAATAATCTTTTTGATTCTATGATGTGTAGATCTGCTGTAATAAACAGCTACTTGAATAGGCCATTTCCTTCTTATAAAGGAATGAATCACGACATTGTATATTTTCTCAAAGAAATGGGGTGGATCTAATTCAATAACCTTGGAAATAAAATCGGGCTTCTCATTTAGATGTTTTTTTTCATCTACAAAAGATAAGTTGACAATGGAGCAATCCGGGTATATTTCCTTAATTTGCTCACAATATTGAGAGAGTATATTTTTCCTCCCGTCTGTTTTAGGAAACGGGAGTCTATTCGTGATAAATAATATTTTATTCATATCATTTTCATCCTTCTGCTAATGCACTAAAATGCATGTTTTGAACCAAACAAAACAAAAATCGTTTTAAGAATGATCTTGATATCAAATAAAATCGAACGCTCCCGAATGTATTTCAAATCAAGCTCCACCATTTCCTTAAACCCGATATTGCTCCTTCCGCTCACTTGCCATAACCCGGTACAACCAGGTGTAACAAGCAATCTTTGTTTATCATAGGTCGTATATTCCTCCACTTCTCTCGGAAGGGGAGGTCTGGGTCCGACAAGACTCATTTCACCTTTCAATACATTCCATAATTGAGGCAGTTCATCGATACTTGTCTTTCTTATAAATTTTCCAACCCATGTGACTCTGGGATCATCCTTCATCTTAAACATGGCACCGCTAACTTCGTTTTGACTTAATAGGTCAGATAACATCTCTTCCGCGTTATTTACCATAGAACGAAATTTATACATAACAAATTTTTTGCCGTTTTTGCCGATTCGAACCTGCTTAAAAAACACAGGCCCTTTCCAATCATCCAATTTGATCCATATGCTTATCAGAATAAAAAGAGGTAGAAGAAGTATGAGTCCAATCGATGATAAGACGACATCCATTACTCTTTTGACAAAAAGATATAATGCCAGATCCCTGGTAATAGCATCACTTAGTTGTGCCGTCTTATGTTGACTTCTTTCTACAGCCACTTCTAAATCAGAAGAACTCATAAAACCGACTCCTTTTTACCCAACAAAAGTATTTTTCGATTTAGAATCTCCTCGAGGGCATTTAGCAATGGCATTCTTAATTCCTTATTCATTAATGCAAAATCTAAAGTGGTCAAAATAAAACCCAATTTCTCGCCAACATCGTAGCGAATGCCTTCAAAATGATAGGCATATACCTTCTGCATCGTATTCAGCTTCTGAATCGCATCCGTCAGCTGGATTTCTCCGCCTGCGCCAATCTTTTGTTCCGCCAAAATATTAAAGATTTCCGGAGTCAATATGTATCTCCCCATGATCGCAAGGTTCGATGGAGCCTTCCCCTTCGCCGGCTTCTCTACAAAATTTTTCACTTGATACAATCGCCCTTCGCGTTCCAACGGATCAATAATGCCATAACGGCTGGTTTCCTCTTGGGATACCGGCTGTACTCCAATCACAGAGCTACCGGTTTGGTTATATTGATCAATCAACTGCTCCAGGCAAGGAGGGGCCGAATGGACAATATCATCGCCCAGCAGTACAGCAAACGGTTCGTCGCCGATAAATTTCCTTGCGCACCATACCGCATGTCCTAAACCCTTGGCCTCTTTTTGACGAATATAATGAATGTCTACAATCTTCGAAGAATGCTGCACTTCTTTCAGCAGCTCCAGCTTTCCCTTCTCCAAAAGATTTTGTTCCAATTCAAAGGCGTTATCAAAATGATCCTCAATCGCTCGTTTTCCCTTGCCGGTTACAATGATAATATCTTCAATGCCTGATTGAACTGCTTCTTCAACAATGTACTGGATCGTAGGCTTATCCACGATGGGGAGCATTTCCTTTGGCATCGCCTTGGTGGCCGGCAAGAAACGGGTACCCAATCCGGCAGCAGGAATGATAGCTTTTCTTACTTTTTTCATCTCTTTTACCTCCCGAATAATAATCTATTTTTATCTAGTAATTAAGAATACAACCCATGCTGCCAATATAAAATTGCAAGCTATGTCGTTTTACATTAAGAAAACAACATAGCTTGCAGTTTTATGTATACAGGGCATCTAACCCCTCCTCACATCACACCCTCGACGATATACGTCTAAGGCGGCGCACCGCCCACAGCATGACCGAGTGCCTACAGTGATATAGGTGCAGTAGACATTACCTATAGATTCTTCTAAGCCTAGTTACTTTTTATCGTTCGGACCATAGTAGTAATAGTAAGGACTTTCGTTCTTGTTACGATCCTTGTTGTTCAGAACAACGCCTAATATCTTCGCATTCACATGGTTTAACCGGTCTATTGCTTTACGTGCCGTATCCCGCTTGACTTTTCCGCTATTGAGTACGAACACCACCCCATCGCATTTGGTAGACAGCACCTGAGCATCCGTTACCGCAAGCGTAGGCGGCGCATCGAACAGAATGATATCGAACATCTTTTTAAGTTCTTCAAGCTGCTGCTCCAACCGTTTGGAATTTAACATTTCCGCCGGATTGGGGGGGACAGGCCCGGAGCAGATCAACGACAGATTATCGATATGGGTGTCAGAGATCGCTTGCTGTAACGTGAACTGTCCTGCCAATAGATTTGACAACCCGATGCGATTTGACTTCATAAAGAAGTGATGCAGTGTCGGTTTGCGGAGATCCGCATCAACAAGGACCACTTTCTTGCCTTCCTGGGCGAATGCAACAGCCAGATTCGTAATGGTGGTTGACTTGCCTTCGGACGGTTCCGGCGATGTAACGATAATACTTCTAATATGGTTATCGATCGTTGAGAACTGGATATTCGTTCGGAGTGTCCGATACGCTTCTGAAATATACGATTTCGGATTCACATCGGTAATAATGTTGTAGTTCCTAGTTGAGGTTGGCATATGATTTTTCACCTACTTGCTGCTGGTTTAATGATTCATCTATCTTGTTGTTTTTGAATTCATCCTTATGAAATTTGTTAATCGTGACCAGTACAGGCAGCTGCAAGTAATTCTGAACATCCGCTTCTGTCTTGATCGTATCGTCCAGATATTCCAACAAAAAGATGAGACCAATAGCCGCCATTAACGAAACCACGAAAGCGATGACCAAGTTAAGTTCCGGTTGAGGCTTTACCGGCACCGGATGTTCAACCTGCTTTGCCGCATTCAGTATCATGACATTATCGACTTTCATGATTTGCGGGATTTGGCTCTTGAACACCTCCGAGACCGCATTGACGATCATCACCGCTTTCGCATGCGAATAATCCTCTGCACTGACTGTGATCACCTGCGTATCATTGACGGAGCTTACCTTGATCTTATTGATCAGCTGCTCCGTGGTCATTTCCAGTTCCGGATAATCGGCTGCTACATAATCCAAAATAGCCGGTGTCTTCATGATTTCCTTGTAAGTGTTCACAAGCATGATATTGGATCGGACAAGATCGGTCGTTAACGTGTCAAGCCCGCTGATTTCATTCGATTTATTGACGATCAGCTTGGTGCTGGCCGAATATACGGGCTTCAAATAATAGTAACTGACAATGCCGGTTGTAATGCAGGATACAAGCACAATAACGACTAACATCCAGATCCGTTTTTTGATGATATTAAAATATTCCTTGAGTTCTAATTCCATGTATACTCTCCGCATCCATTAGATTTTTGACTAACCTGTGTGTAATGTTACATTTTGTATCTAAATGTTTACGTCATTATTTCCCTCCTCTTTGAAACTGTTCTTACATAAGAACATACATTACCATCAACACGATACTAAACGTATCTTATAACGTACAGCACACATCAAATTTACGATACTTTATGTATCATGTCAATTCATATTTTCATTTTTCTGGTACCCTGAATTCCGGAGAGCCATCATGTTAGATGAGGATCGTGATGCATTCTGAACATTGAAGAGAGCATGGGAATACTTGCCGTTGCCCAAATGAAGCTGTGACAAGACTTTATTGACATCCAATTGAATTTTGGTGTGGCTGGATTCTTGATTTCTCACATTGAACTCTCCCTTTGATCATCCGATTTTTGGAATTCTCAACTGGAATTCTCTAGTATTTCTTGAATTTGTATATTATCACTTTATGATACATTATGTATCTTGTCAAACGATTATAATGCCGATTCATGTCGAAATGAAACTCAATACACACAAAAACAGGAGGATTTTCCTAAAGATTCGTTTATATGAGAAAGTGGTCACATAGATTATTTAAAAAGAAGGAACTATACTTGAGAGAAGATCATACTTCATCCTGCCGTCTCTCATGGATCCTCCCAGTATCAGGATAAAATACCGGTGACATGAAAAATGAGACGGCCATCGAATTGTCCATTAGATTTATCGCTTCAGTCCGATCCAGATGGAAATGTTCTCCGGCCCAGTTAAAATGCGGCTTTGGACGACGAATGCTTTCGGTTTTGTATGCTAAACTCCGGCAGCCGGATCCTTTATCTAATGTATATTCCATTCATATTTCGGACTGCTCATTAAAATTGCTTGTTAGGCCGGCCAAGGAAGTCCCGGACTCTGCTTATACGGCTGAAACATGACATCAACAGATTAATTTATCAGACATCTTCCCTTAGCAAATGATTTTAGGTAGAATGGATTAAGATAATTACTTTTGACACATAATGTAATAATAATGTGTTCAGAACTAAATTCCATATCTTTATTATTGTCAAGTGATTTTCATCATTTTTTCTTGTGAATTCGTGGTATAATATAATGTAGCGTTTTTTTATTATTGATAGATCAATACAGTTTTAAACGGGGGTTAGGTTACATGAAGTATGGGGAGCGCATTGCTTCACTCAGAGAAAAACACGCAATGACGCAAGAGGAATTATCTGCAAAACTTGGTATCACTCGCGCTTCTCTATCCCACTATGAAAACAACAGAAGAGCGCCGGACTATGACACGATCACGAAAATTGCCGGCTTCTTCAACGTATCTATTGATTATTTGCTTGGAAGAACCGATGATCCTCATATAGTGCTTGACGATGAAGTCAGAAAATTCGTGGACAGCCTGGAATTATCCGACGACAACATTTTAGAAAAATTCTCACTGACCATTGACGGTAAAAAACTCACCCCGGAAGAGGCCAAAAGATTTATCGCTTTTGTCCGTGCTGAACGTTCCATCAATAATAACTAATCGACATCAATCCATACGATACATTACGTCAAAATATGCTCTTGTACAGAAAAAATGATTTCTTCTGTACAAGAGCTTTTATTTTATCCGCTGAAAAAATAAAAAGGACTGCCCCTAAGTCAAAATGGCTTAAGGGTAGTCCTGATATGAAGGAATAAGACCGGATCTTACAGATCGAAATACAGGGAGTACTCGTGCGGATGAATGCGAATGGATACGGCTTTCGCTTCTTCGCGCTTCAGAGCAATGTAGTTGTCGATAAATTCTTTCGTGAATACGCCGCCTTCAGTCAGAAACTCGTAATCTGCTTCCAATGCATTGAGCGCTTCGTCAAGCGTACCCGGAACGCTGCGGATTTCCGCTTTTTCTTCAGCGGACAGATCGTAGATGTTCTTGTCGAGCGGACCGTAGCCAAGTGCACGAGGGTCGATTTTCTTAGCGATACCGTCAAGACCGGCAAGCAGCATAGCAGCGAACGCCAGGTACGGGTTAGCTGTGGAATCCGGAGTACGGAATTCGATACGGCAGCCTTTTGGTGTTACGGCAGCTACAGGAATACGAATAGCCGCAGAACGGTTGCCTTTGGAGAATACCAGGTTTACAGGCGCTTCATAGCCGGGGACCAGACGCTTGAAGGAGTTCGTGCTCGGGTTCGTTATAGCGATCAGAGCCGGAGCATGATACAGGATACCGCCGATGTAATGAAGAGCCGTTTCGCTCAGGTTGGCGTAGCCGCCTTTTTCATAGAACAAAGGAGTATCGCCGTTAAAGATCGATTGGTGAACGTGCATGCCGCTGCCGTTATCGCCAAACAGAGGCTTCGGCATGAAGGTTGCCACTTTGCCGTATTGTCTTGCTGTATTTTGAACGATGTATTTATATTTCAAAAGGTTGTCAGCTGTTTTGGTCAATGTGTCAAAACGGAAGTTGATCTCGCCTTGGCCCGCCGTAGCCACTTCGTGGTGATGGCGCTCGATGCGCAGGCCTGCTTCTTGAAGCAAACGGCACATTTCGCTGCGGAGATCCTGCTGGGTGTCCGTTGGTGCTACTGGAACATAACCGCCTTTGTGCTTCACTTTAAAGCCCAGGTTGCCGCCTTCATCTTTACGGTTGGAGTTCCAATGCGCTTCTTCGGAATCTACAAAATAAGAAGAGGAATTTTGGCCGCTCTCGTAACGAACTTCGTCAAAAATGAAAAACTCGGACTCAGGCGCAAAGTATGCTGCAGTGCCTACGCCGACTTTTTGCAGATACTCTTCCGCTTTTTGAGCGATGCTGCGAGGGTCGCGCTCATAACGTTCGCCGTCCGGTGTAAAGATATTACACATAATCACCAGCGTCGGGTGAGCTGTGAAAGGATCAACGAACGAAGATTCCGAATCCGGCATCATGACCATGTCGGACTCTTCAATTCCTCTGAAGCCAGGGATGGAGGAACCGTCAAAAGCAACGCCGTTCTCAAAAGTCGCTTCATCCACCTCGGTAGCCGGCAAAGAAATATGGTGCGCTCTGCCGCTCAAATCGACAAAACGGAAATCGACCCACTCAATACCTTTTTCTTTAATCGTGTTTAATACGTTTTGAACTGACATAGTCTCGCTTACCTCCTAAATTCCGAACATTATTGGCCGTTTGTTCGTGCATTGTTCAAGTTTTTGATGATCATGTGCTAATTATAAAACCATTCTACAAGAATCGTCAATACTTATGTCAGGTATTTTTTGCGGAAGTGTTAGGTATGCTTACACACAACACATTTTTTTCACATTTCAGCCATAAAAATGGCTTGACTTTCCTGAGCTCCAGGAAAGCCAAGCCTTTTCTGCATTCTAAAGCCGTATATTCAAGAGAGCGGAACAAGCTCTTTTTTCGTATCGAAACGTTTGCCGCACAGTGGGGCCAGCTTCTCCAAATCGAGCATCAGCCTTGCGAATTGATCCGGGAACAACGATTGAACCCCGTCTCCCGTCATGGAGTTATCCGGATCCGTATGCATTTCTACGATCAAGCCGTCGGCACCGGCCGCCACAGAAGCCTTGCTCATCGGCTCTACCAGCTCGCGGCGTCCGGTTCCATGACTCGGGTCCGATATCACCGGCAGATGACTAAGCGACTGAAGGGCAGGAATCGCCGCTAAGTCCAGTGTATTGCGCGTGTAGGGCTCGAACGTCCGGATTCCCCGTTCGCACAGCATAACGTTCGGGTTTCCTCCTGCCAGGATATACTCCGCCGCGTTTAAAAATTCGTCATAGGTGGCGCTGAAACCCCGTTTGAGCAGAACCGGCGTTTGAATCGTGCCCAGCTTGCGCAGCAAATCGAAATTTTGCATATTTCGCGTGCCAACCTGCAGGATATCGGCGTATTCCGCACATACGTCCACATACTCCGGCGTCATCACTTCGGTGATCGTCAGCAGGCCGTGCTTTTTCCCCGCTTCTGCCATCATAACCAACCCTTCGACGCCTATGCCCTGGAAGCTGTACGGCCCGGTTCTCGGTTTGAACGCTCCGCCGCGCAGCACCTGCGCTCCGGACGCCTTCACCAAGCGTGCAATCTCATCGATCTGCTCCGGAGATTCCACGGCGCATGGACCGCCCATGACGACCAGCTGATCTCCTCCGATCTCAACATCCTTGATTTTAATCACGGTGTTGTCCGGGTGAAAATCACGGCTTGCCAGCTTGTATGACTTTGATATTTTTACAACCTGTTCGACTCCCGAAAGCTGGCGCAGCTGCTCAGCCAGTACAGGACTGGCTTTACCGATGATCCCGATGACCGTGCGGTCGACCCCTTTGGACACATGCGTCTTCACATCATGCTTCTCAATATGCCGAACAATTTCGTGAATACGTTCTTCCGGCGTTTTATTTGAAATAATCACGATCATGACCAATGCACGCTCCCCATAAATATGTATTCTATACTTAAACGCTTCGACGCTTATACGCTTTTAAGCTTTTAACTGTTAAAGTAAATATACAACGGAGAGCGGCACTCCGTCAATACTTTTCTTATCATGCCGGAACCCATTCGAATTTATCCTTCGGCTTCGGAAGACAACAGCTGCTCTTTGCGCCTTCTGCGCTTTTCCTTCCGTTTTCCGTCAACCCATTCGAGCATCCATTTGACCGGATAGAAAACAAGCAGCCCCAGCACGGCGCCGTTAATGATTCCCCCGACCAACAGCTTCATATTTAATCGGAGAAACGTATTAAGCCATTCCGGCAGGATCGACTGCAAATGCATCGTGACGCCGTGAGGCAGCACTAATGCTCCAACCTGTTTGTTAATAAAAGACATGGGGAGATAGATAACCTTGCCGAACACAAAGCCGATCAAAGCTGCCCCCATGCTCGCCCGCAGTGAATACACCAAAGGGAAGATCAGGAAAAAGGCAAGCCCTGCCGTCGGGAGCGTGAACATCTCAACCGCCAAGCCGATGGAAAAGCCGAGTGCCACCATGACAGGACCCCCTTTGGCCCTTGTCAGCAGCAAATATTGATATTTAAACCAGCGACCGATGCCGTAGACATTGAATGTTTTTTTCTTTCTCGCCGTTTTATTCATCTGCCGCCGTCCTTTACCATGACTTAGACCGTCTTTTGCTTGGGCGCCGGAATCAATCTGGCCATATTGACCGTCCGCCGAATTTCCCATGTCTGCGGATCTTTTGGATTATACTGCTCGAGATAAGTAATGACCTCTTTGGTAATCGGCGTCGGAGTGGAAGCACCGGAAGTCACAGCCACACGGCGGACCGGCTCAAGCCATTCGCGCTTCAATTCGCTCACATCGGCGATGCGGTATGCTTTGACTCCGGCGATCTCCTCCGATACCTGAGCCAGCCTGTTCGAGTTATTGCTGCGCGGGTCGCCGACCACAATAACCAGATCGGCATCCTTGGCCTGCTCAGCTACGGCCTCCTGCCGTACCTGGGTCGCCAGGCAAATTTCGTTATGAATCTCGGCATGAGGAAACTTCTCCAGCAGCCGGTTCATAATATGCCTGATATCCCATTGACTCATCGTCGTTTGGTTGGTGATGATGATTTTGTCCGAATGGATCTGAAGCTTTTCAATTTCTTCAGGCTTTTCGATCAAATGCACACGGTCCGGCGCTACACCGATGGCGCCTTCCGGCTCGGGATGGCCTTTTTTGCCGATATAGATGATCTGATAGCCTTCAGCGCTCTTTTCCCGAATGAGATTATGCGTCTTCGTCACATCAGGACAAGAGGCATCCACCACCGTCAGGCCTTTCTCTCTCGCCCTGCGGCGAACCTCCGGAGAAACTCCGTGGGCGGTAAAAATGACCGTCCCCTTGTCTATTGTTTCAAGAATCTCAAGACGGTTCGGCCCGTCGAGCGTGATGACCCCTTCTTTTTCGAAAAATTCCGTTACGTGCGCATTGTGTACAATCATGCCTAATATATATACAGGCCGCGGCAAATCCAAATTTTTAGCCGTCTGCATGGCGAGCGCCATGGCATCGACGACTCCGTAGCAATAGCCTCGGGGGGAAATTTTGATAACGTCCATCATAGCACCTGCCTGTTTGTCGAATTTTCGATACTTGCTTATGTCCATTATACTTCATTCCCGGACGGGAGGGAATGATCCGATGATGGAGACGTTCCCTCGGCGACGATCGGGAGCCAAATGACAAAGGTCGTTCCTTCGTCCTTACGGGTCTTCACTTCCACCGAACCGCCGTGCTCGTCGATAATCCATTTGGCGATAGACAGCCCCAGGCCCGTCCCCGATTTTTTGCCGCGCGACGGGTCAGCCCGGTAAAACCGCTCGAAAATATGCGGTACTTCTTCCTTGTCCATCCCGATTCCCGTATCTGCTATGCGGATTCCAATCTGGTCTTTATGACGCTGCGCATCCAACCTGACACTGCCTTGCTCCGTATATTTGAAAGCATTTTCCACAAAAATAAACATCAACTGCTGCAAATAATCCGGACTGCCGTAAACGTATACGCCTTCCCCGGCAGACAGATCCCCGACGACAAAATCAGCGGTACGCGGCAGCATTTGCGCTTTACGTGCAACCTCATCCAACAGCGTCTTCATCTCGACATGCGTTTTGCTTATTTGAAACCCGGCGTCCGCACGGGCAAGCGACAACAGGTCACCTACGAGCCGCGACATCCGCTCCGCCTCACCCGATATATCCTTCATGGCTTCGATGGAAAGCTCCAGCCGCTGACCATCCTGCTCCCCTATTTGCAGAGCCGTTTGCTTCCACATTTTCTCCAGCAGCTCTACATTGCCGCGGATCGTCGTCAGCGGTGTCCGCAGCTCATGGGAAGCGTCCGATACGAACCGCCGCTGCGCTCTGTAAGCCTCCTCCAGCTCTTCATATGCGCTTTGCAGTCTGGAGAGCATGCCGTTGATCGTTTGGGTGAGCACGCCGATCTCATCGTTGGGTCCGTGATACTCAATCCTTTTCTGGAGGTCGGCTCCTTTTTGGATCTGATTGGTGGCTTCAATAACCCGCTCGATCGGCCGCAGCGCTTTGCGCGCAAGGAACCAGCCGACCGAAGAGGCAAGCACTATACTGAGCAAAGCCGTAACCGTAAGAATCAGACGAAGCGTGGCCAGCAGCTGTTCATAAGGCTCAATGTAGGTCCCTGCCTGCATCATCCCGATGGCCTCTCCCCGCTGGGATATGATCGGCGTGTAGTAGACCAGAAAGTCCAATCCGTCAATTTTTATTTTCTCGAACCGGCAGTCTCCATCCAGAACACAGGAAATTTGCTTTGCCGGTATATCTGGAAAATGAAGACCGGCCTCCTCTACATTCGGAGAATAATATTTGCTTCCGTTCTGCAGGTTAACAACCTGAAAATACATGTTATTGTAGCGGAGCAAATCGCGTCCTGACCCGGAGTAGCGGAATTCCAAAGTCAATCCCTTTTCCGACAAGGAAAACTGCGGTACAATCCGCGTTCTGACGCTTTCGGCCTGCTGCTGCAGCTGGGATTGAAGGCTGTCGTAATAGATATAATGCAAAAATAAATACAACCCCATCCCGAGCAGCAGCAGCGTTGCGGATAATATGCCCGTATACCACAGCGTCAGGCGCATACGAACGGACATGTCAGTCCTCTCCTCTCAGCACGTAACCCGCGCCGCGAACGGTCTGGATGATCCGCTTGTGCCCATGCTCCTCCGTTTTTTGCCGCAGAAGGGCGATATACACCTCAAGCACATTCGATTCCCCGCTGTAATCGTATCCCCAGATTTTTTCCATGATCACGTCGCGTGAAAGCACTCTTCTCGGATTTTGCAAAAACAAATGCAGCAGTTCAAACTCTTTGGTCGTCAGCTCAATCCTCTGCCCTCCCCGGAATACTTCACGGGTATCCAAATCCATAAACACGTCCTGATAATGAATTTTGTTGGTTTCCGGCTCGGTTTTGGCCGCCGCTTTACGCCGCAGCAGCACACGTACCCTTGCCAGCAGCTCTTCCAGCGCAAACGGTTTGACCAGATAATCGTCCGCCCCCAGATCAAGCCCTTTAACCCGGTCTGCAACCTCGTCCTTTGCGGTGAGCATCAGCACCGGCACATCCGAGCCGCCCTCCCGTATGCGGCGCACAACCTCCCAGCCGTCCAATTGCGGCATCATGACGTCCAGAATGACCGTGTCCGGATCGTTCTCCAATATTTGCTTCAGACCGTCCATGCCATGATTCGCCGTCAGCACCGTGTACCCCTCAAACGCAAGGCTTCTGCGCAGCATCGATGTGATTTTTTCATCGTCGTCAATGACTAATATTTTCTCTCTCATATCCCCTTCGCACCATCCTCAACATTTATTGCAAAACAATGACTCGTCGCTTCAAGATGTCCAACCTTCACGTGTGCGCAGCAGAACTCGCCCTCGAAGGCAGGAAAGTTCTTCATCGGTCGCTTTCTTACATCTTAACAAATTGACGGATCTCGAGAAACTCCACCGGGGCAAAAAAAAGCAGAGCATCCGAAATGGTCCGCTCTGCTTGTAATCCCATTATTGCTGCTTCTGTGCGTTCCGGTCGCCGATGGTGACTTCAATGTTTATTTTCTGTCCGTCACGCATCACGCCGATGGTAGCTTTGTCGCCAACCTTTAATTTTTGAATAGCGCTGACCGCCTCCGCCGATGTTTTCACTTTGGCTCCGTTCACTTCCACAATGACGTCATAAGGACGAATGCCTGCTGTAAAAGCGGGGCTTCTCCGCTCAACATCGGAAACGATCGCACCATCGGTATTCGGAAGCTTGAGATCGGCAACCCAGTCCTTGTGTACGTCACCCAGCCTTACCCCGATATAAGGAGCCGGTTCTTTGGGAATTTCCACGTTATTCTTCAGGTTATCCAGTACCGCATTAATCGTGCTCGTCGGGATGGCGAAGCCGATACCCTGCGCCTGGGAGCTGACCGCCGTATTGATGCCGACGACTTCACCGTTCAGATTCAGCAGCGGGCCGCCGGAGTTGCCGGGGTTGATCGATGCGTCGGTTTGAAGCAAATGCTTGTATTCGCGTGTTCCGTTAGTGTCCGGAATGCTGATCGGACGTTCCTTCGCACTGAGCACGCCCACCGTTACCGTATGGTCAAAGCCGTACGGGTTGCCGATCGCCACTACCCAGTCGCCGACGTTCAGGTTATCCGCATTGCCCAGCGGCAGCGTCGGGAAGTCTTTATCGCCTTTAATTTTCAGAGCGGCCAGGTCAAGATCGTAGCTGTTGCCGAGAAGCTCGGCTTTGAACGGCTTTTCATAGCCTTGCACGTAAACCCAAATTTCATCCGCGCCGTCAATGACATGCTCATTGGTCAGAATATATCCGGACTTTTCAAAAATGAAACCGGTCCCCATGCCTCCGGGCTGCAGCTGATCGCTGTCCGGCTGCTGGCCGCCGTTATCACCAAAAAATTGACGGAAGAACGGATCGTCGAAAAACGGATTGCCGGTGCGGCTCGAGGCTTTAGGTTTCACCTTGGTTTCGATCTTTACCACCGCCGGACTGGCTTGTTGAACGATGCTCGACACACTGTTCGGGCGGCTGATATCCAGAGCGGAAGGCTGTACGCCACCGTTATTGGAGGATGCTGCCGGAATCGAACCGTTCGATCCTCCACTGTTCATCACCCCTTCAGCACCCGTAAACAGGTTCATTTTGTCGGAGGCGAACATCAGCGAACCGACCACAACGACCCCCGCCATGAACGAGGCAAAAATAGTGCGGAAGCTGCCGGAGCGTTTCGGCTTTCCGACCTGCCAGTTTCCCATGCCGCCGTTCGTTATATTCGGCTCCTCAGGTGAATGAAAGCTGTAAGTCCGCAAGGGCTTCGGCGGGGTGACCTCCACCGGAGGAGAACCGGCATTCTCTCTTGCCGCCGCACTCTCGCCGGGCTTAAACGGTCCGTAAGAAAAGTAATGAGATGAATGGCGCTCAATATCTGCAGCTTTTTCCTCTTTCATCTCCTGCTTATCGTCAATCTCTTGCTCCTTATGATGAGAGGAACCGTCATTCGCACGACCAAAGAAGTCATATAACGGATTGCCATTTTTATTGTTGTTATCCATAAGACCAAACCTCCATCTTATTCAGGTTTCAATAGGATTGTTTAGCTCTCTGTTCTTGTATTCCATATTGCACCCGCGACATTAAAGAAACCTTAATAAAAAATAAAATGGAGTTAAAATCGAATATTGTCGCAAATCCTCCAAAATAAGGGGCTTATATCCGCGCAATTAAGCGGGTCCGTCACTAGTTCGCCATCAGGTGAACACGCTCGGACAGACGCGGGGAATTCCTCCTCAGTTGCTCCCAAGCACGCACCGCTCCAACTGAAAGCGTATCCGTCCCCAGGCTGCTGAAAGCCAGGCAGGGAAGGACAAATCGCGAGCACACGCTCAGCCTTCCCGGTATACTCGCCGCAACCGCTCCCCCGACAGCTTTCGTCGTCCAGGGGACGAAACTCCTGGGGTCCCCCTTAGGTAAGGGGGATTTAGGGGGATGTGTCACCACTCCACCCCTGCTCCACTTCCTTCAGCAGCGACTTCGCCTGCGCAACCCACTTGTCCTCCACCGGGGCATCCTTATCGAGCGGTTCCTGAAACTGATCGATCAAAGCGCCGGATACTCGCACCTGGGCTTCTTCGTCCAGCCCTTCATTATACACATGCTTCAACACAAACGGAGTACCGATTTGAACGACCGCATCCGTGGAGTCCGCATCCCCGTCCAGAACACCGTGAGTGACTTGAAAAGGAATCCGAAGCCAGACCTTGCGGCCTTCATCCAAATAACGATCAAAGCTGCCGTGCTCATAATCCCAATTTCCGCCCAAAACAAACTCATGCTCATGCAAATATTGCCGTACCTGATCAAAATTTTCTTCGCGGTTCAACAATGACGAATCCAGGGGAATCATCCGTATCTCCTCCAACCGTTAGCAGTGTTATGGTCTATTCATAGAATGGACTACATATGGGAAAATTATGCCCATATGTATTTTCTACTCAAAATACCATGCACATGTTTGATTGGGGATCACGATGAACTCCGCATTTACCGTACGAATGAAAAACCTCATTGGACCATTGTCCTTATTGATACGGTCTGCCTGCCGATGTATACATCATTTTTTTCTCAAACAAGACCAATTGTATAAACCATTTTATTTTTTTTTCAATACAATAAATTAAGCTGCTTTACATTTTTTTAAAGACGGGGGTAATTAACCGTGAATAGTGATAAAAGCAAAATGAATAATATCAGTTTGCTTGGCTCGGGTGCAAGACGAATTGTATATGATCTGGGTAACGGTTACGTTTTAAAAGTTGCTAAATCCAAATATGGGATCAAAAGCAACAAAAGAGAAGTAAATACTTATCGTTCATCTCCTTCTCCATTAAGAAAACGCCTTGCCGAAATTATCGATTATGGGAATCATTACCGTTGGTTGATCATGAAAAAGCATACTAGGAAATTCCCGAATTCTTCAAAACATAAACGGAATCTTTACAAACTAAGAATCATGTTTAAGTCCAATGGTATCAGAGCTTATGAGGTTCTCACCCGCCGGGGCAAACCCAATTTATGAAAACTTGCGTGTAAACAGAAATGGAAAAATTGTTGTGATTGATTATGGAAATTTTAAATTTCACCGGTAAAATGCCAACCGTTGTTTTTTCCAGAAGCGTTCCCTACACTTTGATCTGTATCCTCATTTCCGCATTGGGATAATCGGCTTCTTTATAAAGCTTAATGACCTTTTCCGAATCATACCCGACCCGTTCGATCGATGTTCTCAGATGGCCTTCATAAAACGGTCCGGCGTCGCATAAAATCCGTAAATTACGCTTCCGTTCACCTCACATTCAATTTGGGTGGGCAGACCTGCCAACAAAAATGGAGTGTCAAACCGGTTGCCCGTTGCACTCCATTTTATAGAGCATTATCTTTTGGCGCTTTGAGCCGCACCCTCGCTCGGATTATTCTGGGCCGGCCGCTTTACATTATTTTCAACGACTTCTTCGGAAAATTCCGAGTCGTTTTTCTTTCTGTTTTTGTTTTTAGCCATGGTCTCACCTCCCCTACATCCGATATTGTGGATGCACCGGAAGGGTTTTATGATGGAAACTTAATACAGCAGCTCATTTTTTAATTGGTTCCAAAGGGACTGATTTATTTTCCCGCTGCCCTTTTTGACCACAAACACATTCAGCTTCTTTTTGCCCCACTCCTGATAGACCTGATCTTTGGTTTCAAAGTACAAATCGATCCGGTTACCTTTAATCGCGCTGCCCGTATCCGCTACAATTCCGTAGCCATAGCCGGGAATGTAGAGAACCGTACCAATGGGGAATACTTTCGGGTCTGCGGCAATGGTCGAAAAAGATTGTACGTCGCGGGCAACCATCATACCTGAATACGTAACGCCATACTCCGGATGTCCCGGACTCTTTCCGGTGGATTCCTTACCCGCGAAGTAACCTGTTGCGGTCACTTCCACAGCCGTATATTTCGATAAATCCTGCCCCGGATGCGGGAAAAACTTGTAATTACGAGCTTGCTTACCCTGTCCCGATTGGGTTGAAACGGGCTTGGTTTCTCCTTTAGGGCTTTCCAAGGTTACAGCCGTTTGGCTAAAACCGGAAACCGGAATCGGAATGTTACTGGCCTGAACGGGTGTAAAGCTTGTGCTGCGTAATGCTGCAGCTTGCCTTTGTTCTTGTCCAAACCATACCAATACGGACAGCATCAGCGTGATGAAACAAATCCATTTGGCATGGCTTGCGGTTTTCGTTAACATATCTGTTGTTAAACCTCCCCTTAATATAGGAGGCTATCCATATCTGAACCAATCTATACATAGGACAAATAGATCGCTATACAAAAAAACCCGAAAGGCCCTCCATACGCCGGATCTATGTATTATTCCTGAACAATACTTTCTTTTACCTGACCATCCTCGAAAACCCGGTACTCATAGATTTTGCCGTCCTTCAGGTAAAGGAAAGAATAATGATTCACGGTTTTTTCTTCAGACCAGTCCACAAACAACTGAATGGTAACCGACCCGTTTATCAAACCATCCATATCGATGGAATCCATTTCCCCCTGATAATTGTACCCCTGCTTTGTTCCTATATCATAACGCCACATCTTATTGCCTTCCATAGCATTGGTTACTTCGGTGTAGGTTGAGCCCAGCAGCTTTTTCACTTCATCTTGGGACATGTTCATTTTCAGATTCTGCTTAATGTAATCCACATCGATCTTGCGGTCCGTGCTGGCAGCTTTCTTCGGGCTCGGTTGGGAAGCTGCACCCGCGCCAGACGGTTTGGTTTCTGTACCCTTAGCCGGCGGCGTGCCCACAGATGGGCTTGCTTTACCGGTATCGGCGTTTTTGTGCTCGGTACCCGCTTCAGGCTGTTGACTCACCGGAGGAGCCACCGTGCCAGCGTCAGCGTTTTTTTGTTCAGTGCCGGCAGAAGGCTTCGTACTAGAGGGGACAGCGGACTCGCCTTCCCTGGAGCTTTTCTCCCCGCAGCCGCTTGCGAGTACAATAGCAACCGCGATCATCAATAGAACCATCGATTTTTTCATTCATTTCCTCCTCGTATTTCTGCAAAACATGATGTACTCTTCACAATTATTAACGCGGAAACCATCCGAAAGTTGCATTTTAGATTCGCTAGTTCTTATACAAGCCCGCACTTATGCGCCGGATTGGATACGGTCGGGCGGATGCAGACGAGCGGGACCGTTTTGATTCGGTGGTTTTCATTTAAAATGAATTCAATGAACTATTTTTATCTGAACTAAAAAAACGTTGTCCTCATGCAATCATTCAAGAACATTAACATAGCCTTTGAAATACGCCACTCTCCGGAATTACGGAACCAAAGTCCTGTTAGGAACTCGCCTCTCACATTTCTTTAGCGTCATAATAAAAAACCTCCTGACCGATGCTCACGTATGAACATCTGTCAGGAGGACGCTATCTTCAACCCTGAAACGCCGACTTTGGGGTCGTTAACGTTCGCTATCCGGGGTTGTTAATCAATTAAGTATCTATATTAAACCTCGACTTTATCGTCGCATTTCTCGGGAGTCCCCTCTTCATCCTTCATTTTGAAGGAAGAACCGCACCCGCAGGTAGCAACAGCATTCGGGTTGTGAATAGTGAAACCGCCGCCCATGCCTGCGTCCTGGTAATCAATCTCGACGCCGTAGAGGTATTTGGCGCTGTCCGGGTCTACGACTACCTTGAGACCGTTAATATCCAAAACCTTATCGTCCTGCTGCTGGGTATCGTCAAATCCCATACCATAGGAGAAGCCGCTGCAGCCGCCAGACTTTACGCCGATACGAAGGAACAAATTCGCAGCTTCCTCCGCCGCCAGCATTTCCTTAATTTTATCGCAAGCACTTTCGCTAATGGTAATCATAATCCGTTGCCTCCCTTACATTTAAAATGTGGTCCTGCTTAAAGTATACTCCTTCCGGGCTCTTACCTCAAGGGCGCGTGATTTGCGTTTTATCTACAAAGATGGAGCTTTAGCCGCGGGGCCGAGTTTTATATGATGATAACGCAGCAATAATTCATCCAACTGCTGACTGCACCTCTGCACTTCCGGATGCAGCAAACCGAATTGAACGCCTAAGCTGACCATTCGCCCGCGAACCTCTTCTATTTCACTGGTGATAGCTGATTGTTTATCGGGACAACTCGAAACTAACACGATCGTTACACCGCCCTAAACTAGTTCTACAATGAAAAAGTATATTATATTTGGAAAGAAAAGAAAATAGGCAATGTATACATTATGCATAATTATATTAATTATTTTTATTAACGATCTTTCATAATCGATTTTGATAAACATCCACCGAATGCGTTTTTCACCGAATCATATATTGCCCAGCTTGTTCAGTAGGTTTATAATGAGAAGGATTGATGGTTGATTCCAGTCATCAAGAAGACTTCATAATATAAGGTTTTGCCGTACAGTCTTCTTCACTTGTGACAATATTCACGGACTCACGGACGTTAAAAAATCGCGTCCCAGGCTCTCCGGCCGGGGGCGCCTAAACAGTTTACGGAGGTGCAACAATGAGCATCACGACAAATTACGGGCAGCGTATGGCTGAAATCGCCGAAAAAGTGGAACACGGAGAGCGCCTATCCTTGGAGGAAGGCGTATACTTATACGAATCCGATGATTTGCTCGCCATAGGTCAAATGGCCAATAAGGTCAACCTGCGCAAGAACGGGAAAAAGGTTTATTTCGTCGATAATATGAGTCTTTACTTTACTAACGTATGCGAAGAGCATTGCGCTTTCTGTCATTTCCGCCGCGATGAAGGACAGGAAGGAGCCTATACGTTAACGCCGGAGCAGATGTTTGAATATATCGATCAGCACATTCATCCGGGTCTCCGCGAGTTTCACATCACCGGAGGGCATAACCCGAACGTGCCGTTCCAATACTATGTGGACAGCATCCGCGCGTTGAAAGAGCGTTATCCGAATGTAACCATTAAAGCTCATACCGCTGCAGAAATCGAGTTTTTTTCACGGCTTAGCGGGTTAAGCTATAAAGAAGTGCTGCAGACGCTCATCGATGCGGGATTAGATACAATGCCCGGAGGAGGCGCGGAAATTTTATCCGAGCGGTACCGCAAAAAAATGCACCTGGTCGACAAAGCCTCGACGGAACAGTGGCTCGAAGTTCACCGTACGGCGCATCAGCTCGGAATGAAGACGCATGCCACGATGCTGTTCGGATCGATTGAGACGTACGAGGAGCGTATCCGTCACTTGATATACCTGCGTGAGCTGCAGGATGAAACCGGAGGTTTTATGGTATTCATTCCGAATGCTGTGCAGCCGGCCAGTGTCAGTGCAGGTTTGAAAAAACGGGTGTCCGCATACGACAATCTGAAGACGATTGCGATCAGCCGTTTGATGCTGGATAATATCCAGCATGTCAAAGCCTACTTTATCAATCTCGGTACACAGCTTACTCAACTCGCCTTCACTTTCGGGGCATCCGACGCTCACGGAACGATTATCCAGGAGCGGATCAGCCATTCGGCCGGTGCGCTTTCGCCTGAAGGCATGACCCGCGATGAGCTGGTATGGCTGATTAAAGGCGCGGGACGCATTCCTGTAGAGCGGGATACTTTTTATAATGAGATCAAGGTTTATAACTAGGTCATAGAAAGGGTTTGCCATTGTATGAAAAAACTTGTGATTTTGGGCGGAGGCTATGGTGGATTAACCGTAGCCAAAGAACTGCTCAGTAAGGAATTGCCGTCGGACACCGTCATGATTCTGGTGGACCGGATGCCTTATCAAGGGCTCAAAACGGAGTATTACGCACTGGCAGCAGGGACGGTATCGGATTGGGACATTCGGGTGCAGTTCCCGGTCGACCCCCGGCTTATTTTAAAATACGGAGAAGTGGTCTCTGTCCTGCCGGAGCAAAAGGAAGTCCGTTTTGCAAACGATGAGACGTTGTCCTACGATTGGCTGGTCATAGCCCTCGGCTGTGTTGATCGTTATCATGGCATTCCGGGTGCCGAAGAATTCTCACATAGTATCCAGACGCTGTCCTCCACCCGGAAAACGTATCAGAACGTTAACGACATAGCGCCTTATGGCCAGGTGACCATCGTCGGCGGCGGCCTCAGCGGTGTTGAAGTCGCTGCGGAGCTTCGTGAAAGCCGGCCCGATATGAACATCCGAATTCTGGATCGAGGTGCCAGCATTCTGTCTCCGTTTCCGGGCAAGCTGCAGAGGTATGTCCGCGACTGGATGCTCGAGCATGACATTGAGCTGCGTTCGCACATCTCTCTCGCCCGTTTGGAAGGCGGCATGCTGTACAACCAGCAGGAAATCATTTACACCGACATGACAATATGGACTGCCGGCATTCAACCGAGCCCGATCGTGCAGAACTTGAATCTGCCCAAAGATGCACAAGGTCGTCTCATCATCAACGAATACCACCAGCTTCCGGATTATAACGATATCTTCGTCGTTGGCGACTGCGCCGCCCTTCCGTTCTCCCCCAGCGGTCAGGCTGCGGAGGCCCAAGGAGAGCAAGTGGCTCATGTCCTTCAAGCGATATGGAAAAACGAAACTCCCCGGCTCGGCAAAATCAAGCTCAAAGGAGTTCTCGGATCGCTGGGAAAAAAAGCGGGGTTTGGCCTGATGGGCAAGCGGACCGTCATGCTTGGAAAGGTGCCCCGCGCTATAAAGTCCGGGGTGCTTTGGATGTCCAAGAGACATTTCGGATAACCGGATTACTCACCCAGGAGATCGAACATGGCTTCGATCTCTTTTATTTTATCCTTGATAGCCGCCTCCAGTTCATCGGCCGTTGAAGCGGCGACAATCTCGCCGTTAACCAACGCAAACGGCAAAACGTAGCATTCCCCGCAATTGCCCAGGCAGCCATATTCAATCACATCGTAATCGGCGTTCTGTTCCAGTTTTTTGAACAGCTTGTCTGTGCCGTGATGCATATTATTTGTACAAAATTCAATAATAGGTCTCATAGGAAGGTAACACCGCCTTGCAGCCATTTTCATTTTTCGTTGATTGTAATATAATAAGGTAAGAAGGGAGATGATGCAAATGAGCGAAAGTACTCAACAAAGTACGGTGTACGATGAAGTGCTTGAGGTTCTAGATAAACTGCGTCCGTTTCTTCAGCGCGACGGAGGCGACGTGGAACTTGTTGATGTGGAGGACGGCGTCGTTAAACTGAAGCTCATGGGTGCTTGCGGCAGCTGCCCAAGCTCGACCATTACTCTGAAGGCCGGTATCGAACGCGCCCTCCTGGAGGAAGTGGAAGGCATAGAGGAAGTCGTACAAGTATTCTAACGGCTTGATTCCCATTCAGGCACAATAATGCAAGCATAAAGCCCTGAATCCCGCAGTATGCGGGTTTCAGGGCTTTTTTGCCGTGCCGTTGCCGGTAATCGCGCGAATCGGATCCAAGCCTCCGGAAATGTCCATGATGTTGCCCGTAATGAAATCAGAACGATCCTCGCACAAAAAACGGATCACGCGGGCGATATCTTCTCCGGTTCCCGGCCTGCCGCGCGGAGATTCGTCATCATGGATGTGCTCAACCTCGCGGATCGTACGTTCCTTGTTGTCTCCAACGATATCGCCGGGACAAATCATATTAACCGTAATGCCGCTTGCCGCCTCTTCGACAGCCAATGTCTTGGTAAATGAGACCAGACCTACCTTCGCCGCGGCGTATACGGCCCGATGGGGCCAACCGCGTGCTTCCGCCGCATGACCGAAACCAAAATGGATAATGCGGCCCCACTGTTTGTTTCGCATCATAGGGATGACCAAATGGTCCAGATGCATGACTCCAAGCAAGTTGCCCTGCATCAAATCGAGTATTTCCTGAGTCTTGTAATCGCGAAACAGCCTTCGTTCGCGAATGAACGGCCCCGCATTATTAATGAGAATGTCAATCGACCCAAAGCGGCGTACGGCCTCGTCCACGAGGCGCTCCCGATCCTCCCCCCGGGCTACGTTGGCTTGAATAGCTTCGCATTTTACGCCCTTTTGGCGGATTCGCCCACAGAGTTCTTCGGCCTCTTGCTTACTGTTCACATAATTGACAATGATATCCAACCCTTGATCGGCCAGCAGGAGTGCGGTCATTTTGCCGAGCCCTTTGGCGCTTCCGGTGATGAGTGCGGTTTTCCGCTGCTGCTCCATGCTCTCGGTTCCTCCCGGCTTCATCTAACTTACCTTGCTATATCAAAGTATAGTGGATGCCGGAATTCGATTCAACTCTTAAGAACGGCGGTGCAGATAACGAAATACCTCCGCTGCCGCACGAAACGTCATTTGGCACCCTTGCTCCAAATCTTGAAGATTTTGCTGTATGTCTTCGGTCCCTATCCTTATCTGTTCGCCATATTTCGCTTCGGCCGCTTTCATCAGGTCATCCAGCAAATCCGCATTTATGGTGTGTATTTCCATGTTCCGCTGGTTGCGCAACCGGTTAAGCGGTTCATTATATTTGATTTTGAGCTCATAAAGCTGCTGTTCCAAATCTGAAAACCGCTTGTCCTTGTGCATATGGCGAAGCACGGTAAAGTAAGAAAAGCGTGATTTGACCCTTTCCGTGTGCAAAGAGAACCTCTCGTTCATGAAATGCCCCAACTTGTCCAAAACCGCAAATACACGGATCAAAGCATTGTTATAATAATATAAGTGCCGATGGTAATCATCAAGCTCCTCGGCGGACATCTGATCGGTGTATTTTTTGCTTACCTTGCGGCCAAACCGAACGGCTGCGAATTGACTTTGCTCCAAATCGTCCAACGTACGTAGGAAGCTTTGGCACCAGATGATGTACCGCCGCTCCTGTGACGACTGCCGGGAGGCAGACGTCAATGTGTACATGTATTTACGAATCGCTTGAATGGCTTCCAGCAGCAGGCCTGCGTCTTTGCGCGGCGGCTCGCCGAACATCGCTCTTAGCATAACAAATCTCCGTATATATGTGAATTTGGTCTGGTCAAGTATTACCGGGTACGTGCCGATCTATGATTTTCAGGAAAAATATTCTTTCCACCGCCGGTCCACCAGTTCCACGATATCTTCGCGCGGGAACAACTCATCAGGATACCCGGGCTTCATGCGGGCGTCGATGACAAGCGGCAGTCGATAGCCGATGTGATGGCGGTTAACCTGCGTATGAGCATAAATATCTCCCGCCGGGTTAAAGCGCGTAAATACGGTCCAAAGGAATGCGGTTTGATCTTTAACGAAGGAGGTGTCGTCCGCGAGGATGACAAGCGGCCAATCGCCAAGACGGTCTCCCGCTTGTTCCACAAGGTGCTGAGGCAGAAGCGGATCCTCCTCATAAGCCGCTCCCGAAACCACCAGACATCCCCGGCAGTAGACGGCCAGGGAACGGATCCCCGGCAGCTCTCCGCCATCGTATACGGCCGGCAGCTGACGCTGAGGCTCGCCAACGCCAAGCAGCACGGCTTTGCTCCCATGATTCAAGCGGTCACCCGTATAGTCCAGCGTATCATGCGACGTATGGTCGAAGATGAACAGATCGCGAAGCGGATCAAACCTCTCCAGTACCGTCTCCAGCAGCTTGGGAAAGCGCTCCAGCTCTACATGTTGATCCGTAACGATCAAAAACTTCGTCAGCGTCAGCTGGCCTTCGCCCAGGATACGAAACGCGGTGCCCAGCGCCTCGCGGCTGTAGCTGTCGCGGACGATGGCCGCAGCGAGCGGATGAAACCCGGTTTCGGCATAAGTCCACAAATCCTTGACTCCCGGCATGGCCATTGGAAAGGCCGGCGACAGCAAACGCTGTAAAAATTCACCGAGATAGTAATCCTCCTGACGCGGCTTTCCGACAATCGTAGCGGGGTAGATGGCATCTTTACGGTGCCACATATGACTGACCTCAAAAACCGGAAAATCATGCGTGAGCGAGTAGTACCCGTAATGATCGCCGAACGGTCCCTCGGGACGACGCAGATACGGCGCCACGGAACCGCTGATGGCGAATTCGGCTTCCGCGACCAATCGATGGCCGCCATGCGGATTTTGCACCATCGGAAGCTTTTGTCCTACGATGAGCGATGTCAGCAGAAGCTCCGGAAGATGCTCGGGCACCGGAGCAATGGCCGATGCTATCAAGGCCGGCGGCCCCCCCAAAAATACGGTGACCGGAAGCGCCTCGCCGCGCTTTTCCGCCTCATGGTAGTGAAAGCCTCCGCCTTTATGAATTTGCCAGTGCATCCCCGTCGTCTTGGCGTCATACACCTGCATACGGTACATCCCCAGGTTATGATGCCCATTTTCCGGATGCTCCGTGTAAACGAGCGGCAGCGTCACGAACGGGCCGCCATCCTCCTGCCAGCTGGTCAGAACGGGCAGGCCGTCCAAAGGCGAATCGGTTTTGCATTGCTGCAGGATCGGCGCCGAATCCGGAGATACATTTTTGATTCCGATTTTGAGCAGATCCACAATCAACTGGCGCTGCTGCCACAGCGCCTTCGGTGTAGGCGGTACAAGCGTGTCCACCGCGCCGACAATCTGCTTCATCAGCTGCTCCGGCCGCGGGCCGAAAGCCAGATCGACACGCCGGCTCGTACCGAATAAATTCGTTACGACAGGAAAAGACGCTCCCTTCACATTCGTAAAGAGCAGGGCAGGGCCACCCTCGTCGATGACCCTTCTGTGTATTTCAGCCAGCTCCAAATAGGGATCCACGGGTGCAGAAATCACTTGCAGCTCATTTTCCTTACGAAGCGCTTCCAGAAAGGAACGCAAATTATCAAACCTCATATTCAGTATTTCTCCCTTCTATATAGCGGTAACAGCTCAAAATGAACAGAAGGCTTACGGCAGCCTTGGAGCCGCGTAAGCCTGCACTTCCCTGTCATCGGCCGTCTGCATAGAGATGATGGCCAAATAACACAGGATACCGAATAAACATGAGATCAAAAGCGCATGCAGCAAGCTGGCCACCAAAAACATGTCGTACCCAATGGTAAGCGTGACGAAGCCGCCGCTTAAAATTTGGAAAAATACCAGAACAAGAGACCATAGTGCCGCTTGATAAACACTGCTTCCCGGTTTTGCCTGATTCCGGATCATCAGGAACACGGCGAGAATGGCCAGACCCAGGAGCGCAGCAGCCAACCTGTGAGTAAATACAACTCCGGTTCCCCCTGTCATCTCGGGGATCACCTGGCCGTTACACAGCGGCCAACCGATACAGCCGCCGATCGATTCGGTATGGCGCACGAAAGCGCCCAGATAAACGACGACATAACTATACAGCAGGACTCCCCATATCGAAAGCCTCGCTCCACGCGACAACCGCGTTCCGTCCCCGCGGATCAACGCTTCGCCGAACTTCGTAAATACCAAATACAGCAGTAAAGTGAAGGCAAAGGACAAAAGCGAAAATCCGAAGTGCAGAGCCATGACCAGAGCGGATTGTGGCCATAAGACCGCAAACGCGCCCAGAATCGCCTGAAGCACCGTAAAAAACATCGCTCCGCCAACAAACCATTTTGCATCTTTGCGCTGGCTGTATAAAAACACCAGAATCGTCGTTGCAAGCAGAATGATTCCAACCACACCTACAACGAAGCGATGGCTGTATTCAATAAGCGACTCGATCGTATAAGCCGGTACGAAGCGTCCGTTACAAAGCGGCCAATCGTCCCCGCAGCCCCGTCCGGATTCTGTCTTGGTCACAAGCGCCCCCATCAACAGAATCAGAAACATGCCGAGCATGCTTGCAAGGGAAAGCCGCTTAAGCCATCGTTGTATATTCATTCGCTCTTCACACCCGCTTCTTCGTAAAATCCGACAATAATAGACAAGCCCTAATGTTCCAAATTACATTATAGCGATAAATGGGGATCAAATCCATGTGGAAATGTTACAAAGCAATGAAAGAAGCAAGCCAACGTCTGATGAAATGAACCGGAGAATAAAAAAACTTCCGGAGATGAATTCTCCGGAAGGATGAAACTTATGATTTCTGCAGTTCGTTCGCAACGTCAACGGCGCGATCCAGAAACTGCTCAATTTCTTCCCGGGTCTTGCGAAGCTTGCTGACAAAACGGATAAGCTCTTTGCCGTCCCGGAATGCGATGAAGCTGGGGATACCTAAAATATTCAGCTCGGAGCAGAGTTCCGGCATCTCATCGCGGTCAATATGAATAAAAGTCAGCCGGTCTTGATAAGCCGCCTCCACTTCAGGCATAAAAGGTTCGATAAAATGGCAGTCCTTGCACCACGTCGCTTTAAATACGGCAATCGTTGGCTTAGAGCCGCCGATAATCTCATTGAATCTTTGTTCAGTTGTAACGTGTTCCATGGAAAACACCGCCTTTGAATGGAAGTGATGAATCTGTTTGTTAACATTATATCACTTATAGCACTCGAAGCGGCTCCTGTCAACTTTCAACAAGACTCGTCATTTTCCATAAAAATGTATTTTACATTTATTCCTAAATGTGATATCATAAAAATATCAAATAAGTATTAAATGAATTTCATCTAAGGAGAGCTGTCTTATGAAAGAAAAAAATGCATGGGTGATTAATGGATTCCTGGGACTGCTGCTGATGCTGGCTGTCGATGCGCTCGGTCTGGTACTCTTGATGAATGAGTACATTCTGCTGGGTATTGTACTGCTCGTTGCATCCGCACCGCTGCTTTCTGCGATTACTGTCGTGCAGCCCAATCAGGCCATGGTGGTCACCTTCTTCGGAAGCTATGCCGGAACCATTCGTAAAAGCGGATTGTGGATGACCGTTCCCTTCTCGGTCCGCAAAAAGGTATCTCTGCGAGTTCGCAACTTCAACAGCGCCAAGCTGAAAGTCAACGATATTGAAGGAAATCCGATCGAAATCGCGGCCGTAGTCGTATTTCGTGTGATCGACTCAGCCAAAGCTACGTTCGACGTAGACAACTACGAGCAATTCGTGGAAATTCAAAGTGAAACGGCCCTGCGCCATGTAGCCAATAAATATCCTTATGATACCTTCGATTCAAACGGCTATTCACTGCGCGGCAACTCTGAAGAAGTGGCCGCAGAGCTCAGCCGCGAGCTGCAGGAACGGCTGTCCGTCGCCGGAGTGGAAGTCATGGAAGCCCGCTTGACTCACCTGGCTTACTCAACGGAGATCGCAAGCGCTATGCTCCAGCGGCAGCAGGCCACCGCTATCATTGCCGCCCGCAGCAAGATCGTGGAAGGCGCCGTAGGCATGGTACAGTTGGCCATCGCCCAGCTGCAGCAGGAAGGCGTTATCGAGCTTGACGAAGAACGCAAAGCGGCCATGATCAACAATCTTCTCGTCGCCATTGTATCCGACCGTTCCGCCAATCCGGTCATTAATACAGGGAGCTTGTACTAAGGGATCACCATGGCCGCGAAAAAAAACTTTCCCCTGCGGCTCGATCCCAAGCTGTATGAAGTGCTGGAACGATGGGCTGCCGATGATTTCCGCAGCGTGAACAGCCATATCGAGTATTTGCTGCGTGAAGCGGCTGTCCGCGCAGGGCGGCTGCCCTCTTCCCGTTCTGCCGTTCGCAAGCCGCAGGAACCCGATCGCATGACGGAGGAGAACTAGTACGATAAAAGAAAAAGAATTCATGCCCAAGAAAGCCCCTATCTGTCCCAGGCGGAGTCAGATAGGGGCTCTGTTTTTACAGTTCAAAATTAGCGGACTTGGCGAATAGTAATTTGAATCATGCGCATAGTAACAACAAGGGCTGCCAAATCTTGCATCTACTGCGGCAATACGCTTGCTCCGGCAAAAAAAACCGCATCAATGCGCCTGTAAGGCGCATCGACACGGCTTAATCCATTCGTGTTTAGTCACGGGTAATCGAGACCATCTGGCTGTCTTGATCCCAGTTGACTTCAGCTCCCATACTTTCAGAGACAAAGCGTACAGGAATATAGGTGACATTGTCGACCAGCACGGCCGCTTTCTCCAACTGTTTGGCTTGCCCGTTTACCGTTGCTTCCTTGCTATCGATGGTAAGCAGGATTACTGTTCCGTTGAGATGATCCGTCACCTTCACTTGACGGGCCGCGGCGTCCCATTCCACGTCGGCATCCAGTCTTTCCGCAACGAAACGCGCCGGCACCATAACCGTTCCTTGATCGTTAAAAGGCTTGATGCTGAGGAACGGGTCGACTTCTTCATTGATGAACAATTGGATGTCTTTTTTCGTTACCTGCAAATCGTTCTTCAAGAGCTTATACAGCTGAGAATTCGGATCCAGGGAGGCAACGATTTTGCTCGGTGTGACCCGTGTTTCGTTGCCGTTCAATTCAATCACACCGCCGGTCGTATGGATTTGATTGATGGCCACCGGTTGGTTGATGTTCCACGTTTCAGCCGTTGAAGTGACTTTAATGCTCTTCAGTCCGCCTTCCAATCCTTGCGGCAGCGTCAGCAGCAATTCGGAAGCCGATTTGCGGGTCATCAGATCTTCATCGACATACATATCCATTTTGAACACTTGATTTCCGTTCAGCCACTCCTTGGCCTTGGCTCCCGCCTCGGAGGCAAACAGCGCTTCAACGGATTGATCGTAATCTGCCAGCAGCTGCTCCAGATTCGTTTTGATGAAGGTATGAATGAATTCGACAGCAAGCGTTTTGTTATTTAAATAAGGTGTGATCGCAGCGGCCGTCGGATCATTTGGTTCCGTGCCGATTTCCTGCATCATTTGTTTCACAAAAGGGACATACAGATCATACAGCGTACCGATGAATTCTTTTAAACCCTGCTCATCCGCCAGTACGTTCGTCAAAAATCCTTTGACCAGTCCGACCAGCTCTTTGCCGTAAATCTCGGCATGCACCTTTTGCAGGTTCAGGCTTTCACCGTTCACGGTTTCATTGACTTCCTCAACGGTAATCGTGTTCGGATTCGGAAGGTTGCGGGAGAAGAACGTTCCGAATGAAGGCATCGCATCGACAGCCTTCTCCGTCAGCTGCTGAAGCTGTTTTTGCAGCTCGTCGGAAAGAGGGATCGGATCGCCCGCCGGGTTCCAGGTTGAAGCATCATTACGGATCAGCAGCGGCTTCTTGGCGCCTTCGATTTGAATGATGTAATACGTGTTAGTCATCACCATTTCGAAGGGAATGCTCCCGCCGGAATAACCAAACGTTCCTTTCATGGATGCATTGAGAGGATCCTTCGCCTTATATTCGGTGATATCCAGTGTAATTTTGCTGAACAAGTCAAATATTCGCTTGTCCTCAGGGGACAGCACGGCCGATGGATCAGCCGTCAGCTCAACGGTCAGGGATTGTTTGCCCTCTGCCGATTTGACGGCAAAGGTGTTCGCGAGCGCCTTGCTGATATCGACGTTCGCCACCGGTTGACAGCCTGCGAGGATAGCAAGCACACCGATCATCATGAGAATGAGTGCGGAATTCCAGCGTTTCTTTTTCATTTGTGCCTCCTGAATTAAGGATGATTTATATTACAGCCTACAGAGTTATACGAAAATAGGGGATGAATGTTGCACTTTTTTTCAAAAAAAGGTTAGTCATTCTGACAACGGGAGGAAAAACGGAATGAACGGAGGACCCTATCGCTGGAGCGGTTTGGACCTGCTTCATAAAATCGCCGATGTCCCCCAGGAGGCCTGGCAATGGCTAAAAGCCAAAGCCCGCCTGCCCGCGCATGAAAAAAAGCTGCTCATCGCAGCTCACCGGATGGAAGTCGAAACCGCCTCCGTCGAGGCGTTGAGTAAACGTCTGCACCGGAGGCTGGACGTGGGCCCGGCTGGGGGCGCCATCACTCTTGCTCCGCAGGACAGGGAGCTTCTAGAGCGAATTGAACGGGAGCGCGACGTACACAACCGGAACAATGTGACCCGCACCGCCGCTTATTTGAATATGTACCGGGAGCACCCTGAGCTTCATTGGGCTTTGCTCGCTCATATGGTTTCGCGAAACGGCGGCTGGTACATGACCGATCTGCAGGGCGAGCTCATGCCGCTGCTGCTCGACGGGAACCAGCGGCAGGCGGTATTCGCCTTTCTCGAGCGGGCCAATGCGCTCATTTTTAGAGATGCTTACGCCCAGCTGCTTCTCTACCGGGCAAGCTTGCAGTGCCAATCGCCCCTCTTCTATCTGCTCCCTCTTTTAGGGGTCTCTTCCTTCATGCGTCCGGTCTGGGAGCTCTTTTGGGAACGCAAAGATTCCGTTGCGTTAACCATTGGTTTAATCGTTAACGAACAGAATCACATTGAACAACGAGTTGTCCAAAATCCCGTATTCCGCCATTCGGTCATCGAAACGCTGTTTTTCCAGGCCCAGTCGCTGCTGCAGCTTAATCAGATCGTTTTCCCTTATCTCCATAACGGCCGGATTCGTATGGCCGGATTAATACTGGAGAATTACAGCAGCCTGCAGGAACGAATTGAAGTTGGAAAAAAGCTGTATGCCATTTTGTTCGGCATACCTGTCGTTTCTAAGGGTGCCAGGGAATTTGCCTTTTCCACGAGTCATTCCGGATCCAGAGCGGATTATTGGCCTCATCTGTTTACCTGGACCCGCAAGCAGCCGCCTGTGCCTCGCGGCCAGGTGAAGGAGCGGCTGAACGGCTGCAAGCTTCGGCCTGGAGCCGTTCAGCTGTATAGTCCGAAGCTCACCGACAGTTGGAAGGATTGTCCTTTATCTCCGCCGGAGCCTGGCGACTGGTTCCAAAATATGGAGACCATGTGGCACTTCACATCAATTGAAGCGCCGATCTCCTTTGAGATGACCCAGGAATACTGCTCGGGACTGAACAAGATTGAGCTGGCTGTTCTGGCCGGCGGTCTGCTTGTATCCTCCTCCGAATGATTCCTTTATCCGCGATCACTCTGACGGTCCCGGCCCGAGCGCCCAAGAATCGGCCCGGCCAGCTTACGCAGCGGACCCGGCAAATGCTGCAGGTCTTGAACGGTCATCACCCGGGTCAGGAACAACAGAACGGGATATGCGGCGCCGGTTACTCCAACGATCAGTATCGACTGCACCATAGCGTCCCAACGTTCGCTGCCGAACGGGTGAATGTAGCTGCGGCTCACCGCATCCAGTCCGATACCCAACAGCACAATCACCACAGCAACTACAGCCAGACCCGCCCAGCGGCGTAAGCTGAAGACACGGAAACGAACCGTTCTGCGCAGCATCTGCAGGCTGATGAACGTCATGACGATGAAGCAAAGCGCCGTAGCGGCAATAATTCCGTATATGCCGAACAACGGAGCCAGCGTGAAGCTTGCGATCAGCTTCACGGCAATACCTGCGACGACACTGAACACCAGCACCTTCATTCGGCCCATACCCATCAGCACGGCGCCGGAGGTTTGCATAAGGATTTGGAACATCGCGCTTACCGTCAGTGCAATGATGATTGGTGCCGCATATTCTTCAACGACAGGCGATCCGGTTGGATTGCCGAAAATAAAATGGTTAAGCGGGCCTGCTGCGGCACAGATCACCAGCACCATCGGCAGACCCGACAGGATCGAAAGCTGAAGCACCTTTGATGTCTGTCCCTCCACCTGCTTCATATCGTTTTGCGAGTAGGCCGAAGAGATAATCGGCACAATGGATTGACTGAGCGCAATGGCGAGAATGATCGGAATACCGGCCAACGACTGCGCCCGCCCTACGAGTATTCCTAAAATTTCCTTCGCGGGCAATTCTCCGATTTGATCCCTCAAAAGCAGCGTCACGATCGAAGCATCAATCGTGTAAATCAGCGTGACCGTCATGGAGAAAATGACAATCGGTACGGATAATCTAAACAGCTGCGCATAGATTTTTTTGAACGTCAACGGTTCGCCCCGGTCTGGACCGGGCGCTTCGGCCCTCTCCTCCAGCCGCTCTTTGCGGTCGCTCCGCTTAAGACGAATGGCGTAGTACAGCATCACGGCGGCAGCTGCGATGCTTCCCATCACGCCGCCGAACGAAGCGCCGGCGACGGCATACTCCAAGCTGTGGCTGAGAAGCAAATACGCCAACAGCACCGACGTGGCTACGCGAAAGATCTGCTCGATAATTTGCGACATCCCGTTAGGCATCATCATCCGCCGGCCCTGGAAATAACCGCGCATAATGGCGATGAGCGGAAACAGCAGCAGAGCCGGCGCGATCGCCTGAATCGGCAGAGCCGCTTCCGGGTTGGCGATGCTTTTAGCATAATAAGGCGCCCCTGCATACAGCAGTACCGTCATCACGATGCCTGCGGCGGCTGCGAACACCAGCGCAGCCTTATAGATCCGGTCGGCCTCCGCGTGCTGACCGAGTGCCGTACGCTCGGATATCATTTTGCTCAGCGCACTCGGAATCCCTGCCGTAGCCACGACCAAGAGGACCGAATACAGATTGAAGGCGATCCCGTATGCCGCCATCCCGATGTCCCCGAGCAGGTAGACCAGCGGGATGCGCTGCACCACGCCAAGAGCCCTGGCCACCAATGCAGCCAGGGTCAGGATCAGCGTTCCTTTGACTAACGAATCTTTAGACAAGACGTTCCCTTCTTCCCCGTTAATACCTTAGTACCCATACGATAAACAGAATGATCATCAGCAGCTGAAACGCTACCTTGACCACCAGGCCTGAGAAAAAGCCTACCACAGCCCCGATACCCGCACGGAAAGCCTGCCGCAGTTGGGTGCCTGCAACCAGCTCGCCGATCAGCGCCCCAAGGAATGGGCCGATTAAGAGGCCTGCTACAGGAATGACGAACGGACCGATCAAAAGTCCGATCGTACTGCCGACAACGGACGCGCGGGAGCCCCCGAACTTCTTGACTCCCAGTGCGCTAACCGCATAGTCGGCCACCATCAGAACAGCCACGATCGTGGTCTGTATGAGCCAAAACCATAGTCCGAACGGCTCAAATCCAATCATCCAGCCATATACGAAGAAAGCCGCGTAGATGGCCAGTGCGCCCGGCAGCACCGGATATACCGCTCCGGCCATCCCGACTGCAAATAAGATAATGATGATGATCCATGCTGCAACCGTCATCGCGCGATCTCCTTCCTTCCGGACTTTAGCCTATGTTAGAGCGTACTGCCTAATCGCTTGGGCGACGCCATTCTCTTCATTCGTTAACGTCACGGTGTCGGCCAAAGCTTTGACCTCATCTTGCGCGTTGCCCATCGCGACGCCAAGTCCGACCTCTTGAAGCATCACCGCGTCGTTCAAGCTGTCGCCCATCGCCATCACTTGAGACATATGGATTCCAAGCAGCTCACACACCCGCTTTAATCCGCTGGCTTTGCTGATGCCCTTCGGATTAAGCTCCAGATTCCATGGGTGCGAATTCGTAATCTCCAACTGGTTCCACGAAGCAAGCTCTTGACGGATAACTGCAAGACTATCCTCATTTTCCGTATAAAAACCGAATTTCAGCCACTGCTTCGCATCGATCTCTGATTCGGGCAGCCAACGTTCTTTATTATAGATGTCACCGACACAGTACGCCCAAAACCACGTATCGTAGTAGGCCGCCAGCTTATACATACGCCGAATAAGGCCGGGGTCGACAACGTGACGCTCCAATAGCTTCCCCGGCGCCTTCCACACCTCGCTCCCGTTTACGGTCACCTGCGGCGATCCGAGTGCGAGCTCCCGCACGTACTCTTCCACATTCTGCACGCCCCGTCCCGTAGCAAACATCACGGTAATTCCGGCGTCCTCCGCCAACCGGATGGCTGCCTTGTTTTCCTCCGATATACGTTTATCATCCGTTAACAGCGTTCCATCCAAATCGAGCGCAATCAGTTTGTAACGACTCATTTGGCTCCATCCCCCCTTTACAACGCATGTGCCAATGCCGGGCCCGTCAGCTCTTCCACATACGTTGTATGCCAAAGCGCGAACATATAAATGGTCCATATCCGGCGCGCATAGTCCCCTTGACCGTTTTGATGGTTTTTCAGCATCGCCCGTACCGTATCGATGCGGATGTAATCTTCAATGCCGCTGCCGGCGATCTGCTCCATAATGACATGACCTTGAGGACCTTTCATCCAATCCCGCATCGGAACCGGGAACCCGAGCTTCGGCCGGTTTAGGATGAAGTCCGGAATGATCCCTTCCATCGCTTTGCGGAATATGTACTTCGTCGTCCCTTCCGCTATACGGTATTTGGCCGGAATACGGCGGGATACTTCATAAAGCTCCACATCGAGAAACGGCACGCGAAGCTCCAATGAATGAGCCATGGTCATTTTGTCCGCCTTCATCAGGATATCCCCGGGCATCCACAGATTCATATCGATATACTGCATCCGGGAAACCGGGTCCAAATGCTTGCTTTTATCGTAAAATACTTTGGCAATCTCCAAAGGATTCCGGTAGCTCCTAAGCATTTCACGGTCCGCCCGCACCACTTCCGCTTTCATGTCCTCGCTGAAAATTTTGGCGTTGCCCAGGAACCGCTCCTCCAGCGGGGTCGTACCGCGAAGCAGGTAGTTCCGTCCGTAAAGGCCCTCCGGCAGCAGTCTGGCCAATGCATGCAGCAGCCGTTTAATCCCTGCCGGCAACCGTTCGACCGGGGCCAGCGACTGCGGCTCGCGATAAATCCGGTAGCCGCCGAACAGCTCGTCCGCTCCTTCCCCGGACAGCACGACGGTGACGTGCTCCCTTGCAAGCTGCGCGACATGATAGAGGGCGATCGCCGACGGATCGGCGACAGGCTCATCCTGATGCCAAACCGCCTTCGGCAGGGTGGCGAAATAGTCCTGTGCCGTAATGATTTTAGCGTAATGCTCCGTGTCGAGCGCCTGTGCGGTTTGTCTGGCGATCACCGTCTCGTTGTTCGCCCCCTCAAAGCCAACGGAGAAGGTACGGATCGGTTCGATCCTGCGCATATGCGCCGCAATCGCCGTCGAATCGATACCGCTGGAGAGGAAGCAGCCGCGCTCCACATCGCTTTGCATATGATGAATAACCGAATCCTTCAAAGCCTCCCGAATCTGCTCAACGCCATCGGCGAGCGTAAGCTCCTCATTCGGTTCCAGCATCGGATCCCAATAGGGGCTAATCTTCATCTCGCCATCAAAGGTCACGGACACGGTATGGCCAGGGGGAAGCTTATAGATCCCCTGAAACATCGTGGTCGGCTCCGGAACGTATTGGAACGTCAAATAGTTCAGCAAACTCTCCGTATGAATGGCCCGTTCCACCCCGTCGGCCGCCAGAATGCTTTTGATTTCCGAACCGAACAGAAATCTCTTGCCGTCGTTATAGTAGTAAAAGGGCTTGATCCCAAAATGGTCCCGCGCACCAAACAGCCTCTTTTTCCGGCGGTCCCAAATGACAAAGCCGAACATCCCGCGCAAATGCTTCACGCAATCTTCCCCGTACTCTTCATACAGGTGGACAATAACCTCCGTATCGCTGTGGGTTTTGAACCGGTGCCCCCTGGATTGCAGCGTATTGCGCAAATATTTATAGTTATAGATCTCGCCGTTAAATACGATCCATACCGTCTCGTCCTCATTGGCCAGCGGCTGGTGTCCTTCACTCAAATCAATGATCGACAAGCGGCGAAAGCCCAATCCGATCCGGTTCTCGGTCCAAAATCCAACATCGTCCGGTCCCCTGTGAACGATAATATCGGTCATGCTTTTCAGCATGGAAGGGGCCGGTTCTCGGTCTTCAAAGTATAAAACGCCGGTAATTCCGCACATATGATTCCAAATCCTCCTCAAAAGCTCGCCCTTTTGGCTATAAATGATCATGCAGAAAGGCGCTTTTCATCATCCGATACAACAGTATACCATATTCGTGGTGTCCGCAGGAAATGAGATGGTTTGGCGGCAAAAAGCATATTCCTCCCCGCACATGGAACCATACAGTCTATGGCCTATGAAAAAAAGCATCCGCGTCCTCCGGCGTCGGAGCGATGCAGATGCTTTGTTTATTTACCGGGCGGAAGGAGCTCCGGTCGGAGCCGGGTCCGTATATTTGCGAAGGATGGATACCTCGACCCGGCGGTTTTTGGCGCGTCCTTCTACCGTATCGTTCGTATCCACAGGCCGGTATTCGCCATGCCCTACGGCACTGAAGCGCCCCGGATCAAGGCCGGGATTCTCAAGCATAACCTTCATGAAATTAATCGCCCGATCGGAGCTCAGATCCCAGTTTGACCGATACTTCCAGTTATTGATAGGCAGATTATCCGTATGCCCGGAAACCACAATCTCATACCCCGGATACTGCTGCAGCATCTTGGAGATGTTGATTCCCAAGTCACGTGCAGTTGTCTTCACTTCAGCGCTGCCTGAATCGAACAGCGCATTATCGCTGATGGTAATCAAAAGCTGCGAGTGATTCAGCTTCGTATCCAATTGGGTAGAAAGGTTGTTTTCTTTAATATACTGGTCGAGCTGCCGTTTCAGCTTCTCCATATCTTCTTGCTCTTGTCTTATCTGCTCTTGGTGTTCGGTCTGGCTGCCGGATGTCGGGCTCTGGCTCGGAGAACTGGGCATCGGGATGGGAGTTATACCGCTATTCTCAAACATTCCCATACCGCCGCTCAAAGCGATTTGAAAAGCCTGGCTCATTTGTTCATATTTCTTGGCATCCACGCTGCTCATAGAGAACAGCACGATAAAAAGCGCGAGCAGCAAGGTTAAAAGGTCGGCATAAGGGATGAGCCAGGATTCGTCGATATGCTCCTCGTGCTGATGGTTCTTATGCTTTTTCTTCACCGCCGTCCGCCCCTTTCTCCGACAACTTCGCACGTTCTTCAGGCGTCATAAATACGGACAGCTTCTGGCCGATGGCGATCGTAGATACACCCGACTGGATCGATAAAAGGCCTTCCACCATCATCAGCCGGATCTCCACTTCGCGTCGGGATAATCTTTTGAGCTTGTTGGCTATAGGATGCCATAACACATAACCCGTAAAAATACCTAACAGCGTAGCGACGAATGCAGCGGCAATAGCGGCCGACAATTTGGTAATATCGCTCATATCCGCCAATGCGGCAATCAAACCGATAACCGCACCCAATACGCCTAGTGTCGGAGCATATGTACCTGCTTGAGTAAATATCATTGCACCTACACGGTGCCGCTCTTCCATGGCCGAGATATCTTCCATGAGCACATCATGCACAAATTCCTGGTCGTTACCGTCAATGATCATCCTCATCCCGTTTCGTAAGAAGGGATCCTGCATTTCGTCCACTTTAGACTCTAAAGCCAGCAACCCTTCACGGCGTGTGATCGAAGCCAGCTCTTGAAACAACAGCAGCAATTCTTCACGGGATGTCAGCTGCGGTTTAGTGAATACAAGCTTGATTAATTTCGGGAATTTCTTAAGCTCAGACATCGGAAAGGCTATGAATAACGACGCGGCCGTCCCGATAATAATGATCACGAAAGCGGCAGGATTAATCAATGCCCCAACCGGTGCATGCTTCAGCGCCATACCTCCGATAACAGCTACCAGACCAAGAACGATTCCGATTATCGTTGACTTTTCCATTTGCCCACTCCTTACAATATTGAAATACCGCTTATGATGCTCACTAAGAGGAAAGGACGGGCCATCTCATATCTCGCTATTTTTCGACATTTTTATTGCGCACCGTGCCTTACAATCTAGCATTTTCATCTTTTTCTAGTATAAATTAACTATATTTATTAATCAATAACATTTGTAACGTTGTTGTAATGATTTTATAAAACAAGCGTTGTTTTGTGGCAAACGCCCTTTCGCTTCCCAATAGGAAGTCGGAAGGGCGGCGTACACAAAAAGCCGCCCGGCGGTATGCCGCCGGACGGCTTTTCTGCATGCAGTATCGAATTATAAGGCTTCCTCCGACGAAATCCGCTTTTGTTTCAGCTTCGGCCACACGACGCCATGCGTTGGAGAAAGGAGCAGAACGATCACAAACAGGATGCCCGCTACCGTAATCATGCAGCCGGCAATCGACGCATCCAGCAGTACAGAGCCATAGTACCCGATGACCGCACTGAGCGACCCCAGCCCCATACTGTAAAAGATCATCCGGCTGAGCCGTTCCGTCAGCAGATAAGCCGTTGCCGCCGGAACCACCAGGAGCCCCACCACCAGAATGGCGCCTACACTCTCGAAGGAAGCCACGGTCGTCACCGATACCAGCCCCATGAGCAGATAATGAAAGAGTGCGACCGGAATCCCCGCCGCAGCCGCCATGGCCGGATCGAAAGCACAGATTTTGAACTGCTTATAAAAAAGACTGATCAGCACGCAGCTAAGCGTCAATACGCCACCCAGCACCCACACGGCCCTCGGACCGATATCTACGCCACCCACCGTAAGACGTTCCCAAGGTACGAACATGATCTCGCCGAACAGCACATGATCAAGGTCCAGATGAACCTGCCGGCTGTACATGCTGACCAGCACGACGCCGACGGCGAACAATGCGGTAAATACGACCCCGATGGCGGCATCGGACTGCACGCCGCTCTGGTGAAACCACTGAATGAGATAAACGGTGATAAGTCCGAAAACCGCCGCGCCAAGCATCATGATCAGGGATTCCTTGGTTCCGCTAAAAAGGAAGGCAATCACGATGCCCGGCAGTACAGAGTGACTGATGGCATCTCCGATCATCGCCATTCGGCGCAGAACCAGAAAGCAGCCGAGAATACTGCAGGAGCATGCTACAAGCACCCCGGTGAGAATGATCCAGAAGTCATTCATGCCTGCCCCTCCTTATGCTTGGCTTGCTCCGCTCCATGAAATCCGCTCAGCCTCGGTTGATGACTCAAATCGCCGAGCACGCTCCGCTTCACCGCCAGCCGCTCCAATAATTTGGACAGGATTCCCCGCCGCGGTGCGAACAGTACGGACACGACGAACAGCAGCGTCGCCGCCAACACGCTGAGCGGGCCGGTCGGCAGGTTGTTAGCCGTACTGCTGACCAACGTTCCGACAAAGCCGCTGACCGCCCCGAAGGCGCCTGAAAGGACAACCATCCAGCCGAGCTTATCCGTCCAGTACCGCGCGGATACCGCAGGGGTGATCAGCAGTGCGGACATCAGCACGACACCGACAGCCTGGATGCCAATGACGACGGCTACGACAATCAGGAACATCATAAACTGGTCGAGAAAGGCAACCGGCAATCCGATCCCTTTGGCAAAACCTTGGTCGAAGCTAAGCAGCTTGAATTCTTTGAACAATAACATACAGATGAAAACCAACGCCAGCGCCACAAGCCCCATTGTGATGACATCAGACAAAACCATAGAGGCCGCTTTACCGAACATAAAAGTATCCAGCCCGCTTTGATTGCCGTTGCCGCTCTGCTGAATCTTGGTCAACAGCACGACGCCGAGACCGAAAAACACGGAAAGTACGATACCCAGCGCCGAATCCTGCTTGATTCGTGTATTACGGGTAACAAAGCCGATGCCGAATGTGGCGATAATCCCTGCCGCCACCGCACCGATCAGGAAGAAGAACATCGATTTGGAGCCGGTCAGCATAAAGGCGATACATACGCCGGGAAGCGCCGCATGCGCGAGAGCGTCACCCATAAGACTCTGCTTCCGAAGATAGGCAAAGCTTCCCAGGACGCCGCTGCTCAAGCCAAGCAGTATGCTTCCCAGCAATATCCATTGCATATTCGGATCACGAAAAAGCTCCAGCACATGTGTCCACATTCCGTTCACCTCGCACTCACAAAGATGGCATCGTCGCTTCGGTTCAGCAGGGTCAGTCTGCCTCCGTACGTCCGCTGCAGGTTTTCTTTTGTAAATAGCTCGTCGGCAGGGCCGATTCCCATCAGCTTGACGTTCAACAGCATGACCCAGTCAAAATATTCTTTGACCGTCGATAAATCATGATGCACGACAAGCACCGTTTTCCCCTGCTTCTTCAGTTCGTTGAGCAGGGTAATGATCGCTTTCTCCGTCGCTGCATCCACACCGACGAACGGTTCATCCATAAAATACAGCCGTGCGTCCTGAGCCAATGCCCTGGCAAGAAAAATGCGCTGCTGCTGTCCTCCGGACAGCTGGCTGATTTGCCGGCCGGCAAAATCGGCCATACCTACCTTCTCCAGGCACTCCAAAGCAATTTGCCTTTCTTTCGACCCGGGCCGTTTAAACCAGCCCAGGTGCCCGTAGCGCCCCATCATCACGACATCCAGCGCACTGGTCGGAAAGTCCCAATCCACCGACTCCCTCTGCGGCACATATCCGACAAGTTTTCTCTGCTCCCGATACGGTTTTCCATATATGGAAACGTCCCCTGTCAAACGGGGGATGAGCCCAAGAGCCGCTTTGATGAGCGTCGATTTGCCGGCGCCGTTAGGTCCGACAATACCGATCAGCTTGCCTTCAGGAATGTCGAAGGTAATGTTCTGCAGCACAGGTTTTTTCTGATAGGCGACCGTCAACCCTTTGATGGATAAAGGCCGATGCTGCTCTTGCATACCGCTCACTCCCTTGTATAAATCTTCCATCGAAAATGTTTTATTTTAACGCTTTTACGATCGTATCTACATTATGTCGCACCATCCCGAGGTATGTTCCTTCTGGGGTGCCTTCTTCGCCCATGGCGTCAGAGAACAATTCACCTCCGATCCGGATGTCGTGTCCCTGTCTCTTGGCTCCTTCGATAACCGCCTCAATCGATTTCTTGGGCACACTGGATTCCACAAAAATGGCTTTGATCTTATTGGCGACAAGATAATCCCTCAGCTCGCTGACATCCTTGGAGCCATATTCCGATGCCGTATTCATTCCCTGCAGCCCTCTAACCTGAATGCCATAGGCTTTGCCGAAATATCCGAAGGCGTCGTGAGCCGTCACCAGCACACGCTGCTGCTCGGGAATGGTCGCTATCTGCGTCTTTACGTATTGATCCAACTCTTCCAGCTGTCTGATGTAAGCCTCCGCATTATTCTTGTAACTGTCGGCATGCGCGGCATCCAGCTTCACAAGCTCATCGCGGATCGTCTCCGTTGCACTGATCCAATGCCTGACGTTAAACCATACATGCGGATCGTGCTCCATTCCCTGATCATCGGAAGCAAGCAATTCGGATTCCGCAATGTTTTTCGTAACCGGGACCGTCGGCTTGGATTTGGCCATTTGTTCAAAAATATCAATCATTTTCCCTTCCAGATGCAATCCGTTATAAAAAATAAGTTCAGCCTGCTCCAATTTCCGGAGGTCGCCTTGGGAAGCTTTGTATAAGTGCGGGTCTACACCGGGCTGCATCAGGGCCTGCGCTTCTACGTGCTCTCCGCCTACCTGCTTCACCAGATCATGAATCATGCCGGTTGTAGAGACCACCTGAATTTTTCCGCCCGCCGCAGCATTGCCCCCAGTTTCCTTCGGGGCTCCGCAAGCGGCCAAGGCTATAGCCAAGCCCAAGAAAAGCAATGTCATAATGAATCTTTTGAATGATGACATCGATATTTTCATTTTCATTATGCTCTCTCCAATCTTTCTTATCCTATTTCGCATTTATCCATTATAGCGCCCAATTGTTGCCTTGGTTCTTAAATGTTGGGTGGGACAATGTTTTTTGCCTATCAGACTATATTTTTATTATACACAAATAAGTTTTCCTTGTGCAACATTTTCTCAAAAAAGAAATCTCCCATAAAAGGGAGATGCCGAAATGGTTTTATTGCTGCGCATTTGCAGTCCCTGTAGGTCCCTTAGGCACACCGTCAAGACCATATTTTTGATCGTAAGCGTCGAATATTTTGCGCGCAATCGGTGCGGCGCCGTAAGCACCATAACCGCCTTCGGGCACGACAACGGCGACCGCAAGCTTCGGTTTATCCAAGGGAGCGAAAGCAATAAATACGGCGTTATCGACTTCCTTGCCCCCGACGACCTGTGTGGACGTACCGGTTTTTCTTGCAAACTTGTAAGGGAAATCCGAAAAGCCTTGTACGCCGACGTTCTCCATCCCTTTGATTACCGCATCCCAATACGCCTTGGGGAATTCGCTTTGATCCAGCACGACCTTTTCATTGAATTCTTTTACCAGCTGCCCTTCGTAGGTTTCAATCCGGTCTACAAGCAGCGGCTGCAGCCGCTGTCCGCGCGTAGCCAGCGTCGTTGCATACTGTGCCAGCTGAAGCGTCGTGTATTTTTCATTTTGGCCCCAGGAGGCAAAAACCATACGCTGCTGCGGGCTTTCTCTTGTGTTTGTTTTATACTCGCTTAAGCCCTCGTATTCCTTGGGCAATCCGCTTCCCGTCAATACCCCAAGACCGAACTTAGCCAGATATTGGTCCCAGATTTCGATCGCTTTGTTACCGTTTCTCATATACAAAGCGTTGCCGATCATCGCAGACATGAACGTGTTGGACGAATATTGAATGGCTTGCGTAGCGTTGATCAGTCCCCAGGCTTTACCGTCGGAGTTACGCAGTCTTGCGCTGTTGTCTCTCCCGTAGGTGAATACACCGGTATCGGGGTACTTGGTGCTTGTCGTGAATAGCCCTTCGTTTAACCCGATCAGAACCGATAGCGGTTTAATAACCGATCCCATATAAACGATGGAGGTCGGATGCTTATCCCGCTCTTCCTTGGTCGGATAATCCGGATAGGCCGTTGTAATCGTTCCGTTATTCACGTACGGTTGTATCCGGTCATACTCGCTTTGCGGAATGCCTCCTGCCCATACGCTCGGATCATAATCGGGCATGCTGGCCATGGCGACGACTTTTCCCGTTTCAACCTCCATGGCGACGGCATATCCGGCAACCGCATTTCTCCCTTTGGCGATATAAGGGTTAGCGCGGGCTTCCGGACTCTTCAAATATTTGATATGGTCCATAATCGCCTGCTCTGTCGTCAGCTGAACGCTGCGGTCGATAGACAGGAAAAGATTGTTGCCCTTGACAGGCTTGGTGATCTCTACGGGTCCGATAATTTTGTGCTGGGCGTTAACCGGATAAGATTTCATCCCGTTCTGTCCCCGCAGCTGCTCCTGATACATGAGTTCAATGCCGTCATAACCGACGTATTCCGTATCCATGTATCCTTCCGTCTTCGTTTTGTCCTTATAGAAGCTTAATCCGTATTTCGCTTCCCTTGCTCTGGAGAAGGGACGCATATAACCAACCAGCTGCACGGCAATGGTCTCCTGGTCGTAAAGCCGGATGCTTTCCTCCATGATTTCGATCCACTTCAGCTCATCCCGGTGCTCGAGAATGTAGGCCATTTCGTCCGGCGTCAGTCCGGATTTGATGCGCCGCGGAACCGAAAAGTAGCTTGGAGCCGTCACTTTGTTCTTGTTCAGGTCATACCCCACATCCATCTCAATGATGATATTTTCCGCTGTCATCTTCGGTGCGTCGGGGCTCCCGAATTTGGCGAAAATATCGGCCAGCTTATGGGCAAGTGCAATGACTTCGTCCTGCGGCTGGTCCTGCTCAATGCGAAAATAGAGCGATTGCGTAGAAGTGGTGTAAGCGATCGGCGCTCCCATCCGGTCATAGATATTGCCGCGGATTGGCGGGATCGGCGTATTCGCTTTGTTGATCTTCGCTTTTTCCGCCTGCAGCTCCTTGCCTTCAACGAATTGAAGCATCGCCAGCCTGACGATCAGTACGGAAAACAGGAAAAAAGTAAAGAAAAAGAACAGATTGATGCGAAATGTAAAATTGCGGCGTTTGCTGATTTCCTGTTTTTGCGGGTCATCCATCCCGATGGGCTTTTTCATTTCCTTTGGTGCTCCTTTGCTTTGCTCCATTGCTTCTTTGCTGTATAGTGCTTTGCAGCTTGCGAACCTAAAGCAGCTCGCGGAGAGAATATATTCCGTCACCGGTATGATAGTCGTATCGCTTAATTTTGACGGCATCGATGCCTGCCTGCGCAGGGGCCCAAATATCATTCAAATCGTGATCGCCTACATAAAGAACGTCCTCTGCAGCGAGGCCCGAACGTTCCAGAGAAAGGCGGAATATCGCCGGGTCCGGCTTCTCCAGGCCGACCTCCGTAGACACGATGACCGGATCGAAATAGTGCAATATGCCTTTATGCTCCAAAATGGAACGCAGTGTCGGGGCGAAATTCGATATAATGCCGAGCCGCAGGCCCCGATTCTTCAAAGCCGCCATACATTCCTTCACATCTTCGAACAACGCGTAGTGCTCAGGCGAAGTGAACAGGTCATAAAGCTCGTGGCAGCAAGCATGGATCTGCTCTTCCGTCCAGCGCTCTTCTTCTACGCCCAAATGCTGCAATATGTAACGGTACAGCTTCATCCAGAAAGCACGATCGGACTCAGGCGTACAAACCTCGAACGGATCTATCTGTTTTCCGTAATAAAACAGACGAAATGCCTCGGTAAAAAGTTCACCGATTCGTTCTTCCCCGCGATGAAACGAACGGCTTGCCAAAAACTGCTGCATAATCACTCTGGCAGCCGGGATCGTCAATAATGTATCGCCCACATCGAAAAAAACGGCCTTATACTGATCCAATGTTTTGTGCGGCAGCATTTTGACGCCCTCCTGTTTAGTTTGAGCCTTCCGTTACAAGTGTACCACAAACTTCTCTTATGAAAAAAGCCGAAGAAATCGTCCGATCGGCGATCCTCCGGCTTGATATGGATACTTAACTATCCTTGATATGCGTTTCGTGAAAATTCGGAGGGTTGAACCAATTTCCTCCGCTGGCCACCCACGTAGAGTCGAGCGGCACCCATTCCTTCTTCTCCGACAAGAATACCTCGTTCCAGGCGTGCGGCCCATAGCCGCCGCGGCCGTCATAGCCGAGTCCCGTAACCACCTTCACGTCGAGCCCCACGGACCTGGCCATAACGGCGTACAGTCTGGAGAAATCGATGCAGACCCCTCTTCTGGTGCTAAACGTATCTGCGGGCGTCTGCTCCTTCCATATCCGCCGCTCCTCATACAAACGTACCTTATCCCAGTCATATTTGATACGCGTTCCTACCCAACGGTACAAAAGTTTGGCCTTTTCTTCATCCGTCTTGGCATTTGCCGTTACATGCCTGGCAGCCTCCGCAATGTCATTCGGAACGGCCGCATCCACCAACTCATATTTTCGCTGCAGGATGTTGGTGAATTCCTCCTCAACCGCCCGTGTAAATACGGGAAGCCGGCTGGAGAAGAAATCGCCTGTAACCGGCTGAATCACTTCCTTGGCGCCCTTCTGATATAATAACGAATCTTGAATATACCCGGAAATCGGAGTTTGCGGAAACAGTGTCGTAACGATAAAGAATGCGGCAATCATCAGAAGACTGCGCCCCAACCCGGTTACTGCTCCGATGATGCTGCCGATCAAACTGCTGAACAGCGTGGGAGCGGTGCGCGCATCTCCTTCGGGGCCCAACCGCCGCCGCTCCGACATCCACAGGTTTGCCAGCGGGTCGATGATCAGGCAGACCAGCTGTTTGGCGATGCCGTAGCCTAATACGAACAGCACGCTAAACCTGAGCAAGGAAAAGTCTCTTACTCCGGTAATCACGGTGTAATAAATCTGCTCCCAAAATCCCAGCTCCCGTTGAGGAATCTGCAGCCCGAGCCCGACAAGCCAAGCCTGAAACCGGGGCGACAGCCAAGAGGCCAATTGCCAAGCCGCATACAGGCTTATCAGGATAACGACCCCTTCAGTCACCATCACCGCCAAATGTCTGGCGGACGAGGAAGCGCCGCGGTAAAGCCCCTGAATGACCGAAACGATAAAAGTGGCCGCAATGAGTACTGTGATCAGATTAATTGCCGTAAGCTGTTCCAGACCGTTCAAACGCACTCCCTCCTTCCGACCTGAGGCTTAAACTCCGGTATTAAAGTCCTGCGTTTTTCTTTGCCTGTTCAATGAGCCCCTTGGTGAGATCATCCAGTTTTAACGTAAAGGTCTGGTTCATAAAGGTCACTTGGACGCTATTCTCGCCAAGCTTGCCGTCCAGCCTCACGCTCTTGGTTGCGACCGTATAAGAACCGTCCGGGTTTTGTGTGTATTTTGCGTCCTTGGCTTCCTCCGTTATGACTTTCATCGCCTGGGCCTTGGCTTCCTCCGCGACCTTGGCGCCCATCGTCGAACCAAGCTCCAGCAGCTGATCTTTATAGCTTGCCCCGTAGAAGAACAAGCCGGCCAGCAGCGCCAGCACAATAACCCATTTTACAACCGTCTTCACCACGGCTACAACAATAAAAAGTACTATCAGCGCCCCTAAGATGACAAACCAGCGCTCCGCCAAAAATGTCGAAATAAAATCCATCCCGTTGCCCCCTTCATTCCTTGCGTCTCTTTTAGCCATCATAATGTCGGACTATTTCCTCATCATACACCAACGGTCTCTTTTTCTTCATCTCTTTTTTTACGCAGTTGGGCGAGCTTGCGTTCCATCTCGTCTCACAACTGGCCGGAGTTCCAAAATACTTGTACTATCCGTTTTACCCCGAACGTAAACGTATAGAGTGACAGGCTGAGGGACAGCCACTTCTAATCGATGCGAGGTGATTTCAATGAAAACCGCCGTATGGCTCTATCTGTTCATGTTCGTTGCTTTTTTCGATCTGCATGCGCAGTATCCGATCCTCTCCCCGTTCGCCATCTCCCTCGGTGCAGCACCGTCCTTCATAGGCTTGATCTTGGGCGTCTACTCCATCACACACTTGCCGGGAAACTTGATTGCCGGTTATGGCGTCGATCGTTACGGCAGCAAGGGTTTTATTGTATTCAGCCTGATTGTAGCAGGAATCGTGCTGTTGATTCAATCGCGTGTGACCGACCCGTGGGAGCTCTTGATCATCCGTTCCATCAGCGGCTTCGTACTGGCTTTTCTATCCCCTGCCTGTTTGTCTCTTCTTGCCAAAATCGCCAAGGACCGGGTGCAGCAAGGCAAGCTGATGGCAGGCAACGGCATGGTTCATACGTTTGCTTCCGTACTCAGTCCGGCCGCAGGAGCCTATCTTGTCGCAAAATTCGGATTTGCCCAGTCCTTTACGTTTCTGGGTTGGGGTCTCATTATCACCGGAATTTTGGCATGGATCGGCGTGAATGAAAAACAGTACAAACAAACGGCAGCCAAGCTGTTTCCTCAAGGCAGAGACCATCTTGAAGGCCCGCTTCCGGAAATGGCCCAGGGAGGAGCCGGCACGATTCCATGGTTGTTTTACGCTGTGCCTTTAGCCATTTCCTGCTCCCAGGGAATCCTGTTTTTCGAGCTTCCTCTCATGAAAGAGACGCAAGGGTCCATTCTAACCTCGGGCGTATTTTTCTCTCTGGTCAGTCTGGGCGCGCTGGTGACGCTGAGCATGCTGTTTTTGAGCCGGATATCTCCCGTACTGCGTACATCGCTGGGCAGCCTGGCTCTTGCGCTCATTTTTTTCGGCATGTCGGTCCATTGGCCGCTGCCCATGCATGCCTCGCTGTTCCTGATCGGAATGGCAAAAGGCGTCATATTCCCTGCGATCGCTTCCGTGCTTGCTGCGGTCACCAGTTCCAACCGTTACGGACGCGTCTTTTCGCTGCTGTCGATTTCCTACTCCATCGGCGCTTTTATCGGCCCTCTGGCAGCAGGCTACATTCGCACGTACATGTCGCCTTATTTTATCGCCTTCCTCTGTTTGATGCTGGCGCTTTCCGTCCTTCCCTTTCGTGCGTTCGCCTCTCCGCTCAAAGTTTAATACTAGCAGCTTGCTGCATTTCCGCCTCTTAGGAGACCGTATTCATACGTGTATTCCAATAAAGGACCGTCCGTCAAGCGGATGGTCTTTAATACTATAACGGTAAAATGAATCGGACGACCGTCTTTGCCACCGCTCGGCAAAATCCGCGATAGGCATTGTTTTTCGCAGCATCCTGTTTCAAAAGGCAATTCCATTATCGGGCCTGCGGATCACATCCGCCTATTTTTCGCTACTGCAGTCCCGAATTGATGGTTCATTAGTCCGTATTTCAAAAAACAGCGCAACTTTGTATGCGTTTCCAACGTTAAAGGGAGAGCTAAATGGTTCCATGGGGACCGGTCCAGTCCGATCCGGGTAAAAACATAGGAATGACGGACCTGACCGCCCCCTAGTTTTGGCCAAACGGACATAAACTCAGATGTCTGTTTCGAACCCTTTGTAATGGGATTTTAGGAAAACAAGGAGGTGAATTGCACCGCGGGATGAAACCTGCTCACTGCAATACCCGTTCTCACTATTTGCAAAATCTGTAAGGGAGTGATAACCGCATGAAGCCTGCTGTTCTTCAAAAAGCAGCCCAAGTAACCGCGACGATGCTGATCATCTCTATCCTGATGCCAGTGCTTGCTTTTGCGGCTTCAGGATTCCAGGTTGGTACGTATCGCAACGGTTCGGTATCCGGTTCGGTATATACCGACGTGTATGAACCGGGTGTTACCCCTACCGTATACGCGTATGATCCGAGCGGAAAACAGATTGGTGTCACCACCGCTACATACAGCGTATATGACGACGTGTACGGCAGATATCACTACAACTTCAATCTGTCTAACCTTGGTAATTTTAATTACATTAATCTTTACGGTCCTGTAGGCTTTACGGTCAATGAGTCCGTATATCAAACCGTTTACCGTGATACGAGCGACGATGATTCCGGATCAAGCCCTGGCGGTGGCGGCGGTGGGGGAGGCGGCGAAAGCACAAGCCCTTCCGGGAACATCAGCGTTCCAGCTGACGGTTCCGTTCATGCCGACCAATTGAAAAACTCGTTCGATAAGTATGACACGGTGACGTTGACATTGAACGGGACCTTTGTGCTGGTTCCGGCAAAAGCACTGACAAGCTTTACAGCGAACCCCAAGAAGCTGCTGATCGTTAAAAATGACAACGGCTCGTACAACATTCCGTTGAATGTGCTGAAGCTGGAGGACCTTGCAGGCAAGGTTTCCGTTGCCGTAAACGATTTGAACATCAAGGTAAGCATTGCCCGGGCCGAACAAGCGCTGATCGACCGCGTAGCCTCTGCGGCGAATGCGATTGGCGGCAAACTGGTAAGCCCTGTGGTGGACTTCAACATCGTAGGTCAGGGCAGCAACAACCAAACGGCGGCGCTTGACTTGGGCAACCATTATTTAAGCCGGATTCTTCCATTGAATAAAACGGTTGATCCATCCAAAACGACCGGTGTGCTGTTCAACACGTCGGCGAACCGGCTGAGCTTCGTTCCAGCTCTATTCTCAGGCAATCAAGCTGTTCTGAAACGCAACGGCAGCAGTATTTACGCGGCCATCGAAATGAACAAATCCTTTAACGATATTTCCGGTCACTGGGCGCAAGGCTACATCCAGTTGCTGGCGAACAAGCTGGTGGTTGACGGCGTAACCAATACGACCTTTGAACCGGAGCGCAGCATTACCCGTGCAGAATTCGCGGCGCTCGTTGTCCGGTCCTTGGGTCTTGAAGCTACCGGCAGCGGCAGCAGCCCGTTTAGCGACGTGGCTTCCGGCGCTTGGTATTCCGGCGTCGTAAAAGCCGCGGCAGCCGCCAAGCTGATTGACGGCTATGAAGACGGCACGTTCCGTCCGAACGCTACAATCAATCGTGAAGAGCTGGCGGCGATGGTTGTTCGCGCTCTGGCCTATGCTGGCGCGAAGCCGGCCGTTTCCGAGCAGAGACAGGCTCAACTGCTCGAGAAATTCGTCGACTCCCATACGATCGTATGGGCAAAAAATGAATTGGCGACAGCCATTGAAGCAGGCATCGTCGACGGTATGACGGAGAATACGCTGGGCGCCCGTGAACAGGCTACCCGCGCACAATCCGCTACCATGCTGAAACGTTTGCTCGAAAGAGCCAACTTCATCAACAAATAAATTACACAAATAACCACTCTCCAAAAACAAAGACCTGGCTGCTGGCGGCCAGGTCTTTGTCTTAACCCGAATCTGGAATATTTTTCCTATATCAAAAGACCTGACATCAAGTCAGGCCTTTTCTGCACGCTATAAAAACGGTTGCTTGTCTCCTTCTACTTTTCCCGGGAAATAACGACACGGGTTTGGACAGGGAGCCAAAAACAGATATACTACAATTACAGAACACCTCATCACCTTGAAACGGAGGGATTCGATGTCTATCGCCATTATCGTGGAGGGAAAAAACGACAAAAACAGACTTAAGCGTCTGTTGACGGACGACATTCTTATTGTTTGCACGTTCGGTTCGCTCAACACAGAGCGGCTGGAATCTCTAACAAAGAAAATTGGCGACCGATACGTTTATTTGTTCACCGATAACGATTCCTCCGGCAAAAAAATTCGAGCCATTCTAAGGGATGTGTTTCCCGATGCGGAGCAAATTTACACAAAACGCGGCTATGCCGGCGTGGAAGGGACGCCTGACGAATATTTAATTCAGCAATTGGAAAAGGCCGGGCTCGATGAGTATATCGTGTATCCGCCCACAATCCCTGGCTCTGAAAAGTTTTAAACCAAATCTTCCGCCTCATTATGTCATAAAGCTAATAAAATAAATAACGGAAGTTACCGTGAAAATACTAAAGACCGTCGATGAAAAGACCACTTGTGAAGTAAACTCAGGCTCGTTGTCGTATTCAACGGCGATCAGCACACTGCTTAGCGAAGACGGCACTGCACACGAAAGGACCAGCGCCTGAGCCATCACTCCCTCGATCCCCATCGCCATAACGATTCCAAAGCCTACGGCGGGTCCGATCAGCAGCCGGAGCACATTGGCCAGCATGACGTCCGAGAAATTAAGCTCCCACTTCATGCTGCCAAGCTGAACACCCAATGTTATCAAAGCCGTGGCAATAAAAGCATTTGAGATATAATTGATCGGTGCATAGATCGGTCCCGGTACGGGAATATCCAATCCTTTCATTAAAAACGCCAAGGGAATGATATAAATGACCGGAAGCGTCATAATCGTTCGAAGCGTTTTTCTCATATCGTTGCGCTTCGAAGCATTAACGGAGTAAATTCCATATGTATTCGGCAGCAAGCTTTGCATCATCATGATGATAATTTGAATCGACAGCGTAAAAGGGTCCCCTACAAACACAAGTTGATTGAGCGGAACCCCGTAGTTTGCGCTATTGTAGAAAATAACGGTATTGCGCATGGCCGGGATCATGCCCCCTTGGTAGCGGCGGAGGCGGATCACGATCTCGGCCAGGATAAACATCAATGCAAAAAACAGAAAGAAAAAGAGCAGCGTTTGCCCTAGTATGACTAAAGATATCGATGATTCGTAAAGCATTTTAAAAATAATGGCCGGTGAAAACAAATAAAAATTCAGCTTGGAGAGCGTCTTGATATCCAGCTTGAATGCGCGGTATAAAACAACGCCGATCGCGATCATCACCGTTAATGGAACGACGTTGTTCAATAAAATATACCAAAAATAACTCATGCAGGCGCTGACCCCCGGTGCCCTTCCATAAATGGCTTACTTATCTTTACTGATTTGGATCAGGTCGTCAGCCACTTTTTCTATATCCAGATTCTCATCATGACCGCTGTAGTAGGTACGGAGGTCGCCTTTACCGTCCACCAGCAAAAATAAGTTGCCGTGCGTATAGGTCTCGCCCCCCGGATCCTTAACGACCATCACGCCATAATCGCTGGCCAGCTTGATTACCTCATCCTGGTTGCCGCGCAAAAAATACCAGCCCCGGTAATCTGCGTGGTACCGCTGCGAGAATTCTTTTAAGCGCTCAGGCGTATCTCTGTCCGGATCGAATGTAATCGACATAAGAACCGTTTTGTCCGGAAAAGCGCCCTTCTTGATCAGAACGTCCTGAATCTTGGAAAGCGTATAAGTTGTCGGAATACATACATCCGGACAGGTGGAGAAATAAAAATAAATGAGCTTCGCTTTTCCAGCCGTATCCGCCAGCGAGACCTGCTTCCCATCCAGATTTTCCAGCGTAAATTCCGGCGCTTTTTTGAGTACGCCTATTTCTTGCTCCGGCCCTTTGAGCAGCATATAGGCAAAGGTAGCGATCAGGCCGATCAATAATACCACAACGATGATTTTAAAGCCGTTTTTTTGCATGATACCCACCCTTTCTTCTATAAAAAATAAATCCCAGGCCCCAGGTGCCATGGGATTATAACTTCAACCCAGTACGTATATGACGATTACGGTAGAGGGGTCGTGCTGATCACCATTGCAATAAACAACAGGATCAAATAATTAATGGAGAAAATAAACGTTTTTTTCGCCCACTGCACTTCGTCTTCTGCCTTAAATCCGTTCAGGCTTATAAAAGCCCAATACAGCCCCAAAACAGTTGCAGCGTAGAAATAAAGCGACCCGACATAACCGAAAAGATAGAGCAGCAGAGAAAACGGAACGAGCAGGACGATGTAGCGAATCATCGCCATCTTGGTAATATACGTCCCTTTCACCACCGGAAGCAAAGGAAATCCGGCAGCGCGATACTCTTCCATCCGACGGATGCCGAGCGCCCAGAAGTGCGGCGGCTGCCATAGGAACAAAATGCCGAACAAAACAATAGCTCCGGCATCGAGCTGCGGGTTGACGGCGCAATAGCCGATGACCGGAGGAACCGCTCCGGAGAAGCTGCCGACAACCGTACTCCATACCGAGGTCCGTTTAAACCAGGCCGTATAAATCCACACGTAGACGAACAGTCCGATGAGACCAAGCAGCGCCGCGATCGGATTAGCCAAAAACCAAAGCACAGACAGTCCGATGATTCCCAAAGTGATGCCGTACCACAGTACCGTTTGAGGAGAAATCCTTCCGGCAGCCAAAGCCCTCTTCTGCGTCCGTTCCATTTTGGTGTCCATATCGCGATCCAGATAGTTATTGAGCACACAACCGGAAGCCATCACGAGCGCGGTTCCAAGCAGTGTGAATATCAGTTTCATCCAATCGACATGCCAGCCTGATGCGACCCAAAAACCGCCAAAGGCCGTAATGGAGTTGGAAAACAATATACCCGGCTTGGCCAGTTGAACAAAATCCTTCCAGCTTGCAGATTCGCTCGCCGGTGATTCAACCGCAGCAGCCGCCTCCGTACCCAGCTCCAAGGTTACCTGTTCCTTCACTTGATTAAACCTCCTCGTGCGAAGAGTCTTTAGTGAGTCCTTGATTCTTCACGCATAAACATCCCCTTAATAATAACAACCTGCAGACCAATTGACAACAAACAGACCCAGGTGTTCAAAATATTGTCGAAACCGGCGAAGGGTAGAATATTTTAGTACCGGGAGGAAAAAATCAAAAAGGGGTATGGCTAACAAAGGAAAATAAAATGGAGAAAAGGAGACGGCATTTGCACCATCTCCAGGAGTAAAAGAACTATAAACAAGCTACGCCCTATCACTTGGGAACGAACAGCGGATTTCGGTTGAAAACTTCTGAGCGCAGGAAGGTCCACGCTTCCTTAAGCAGCGCTTCGATTTCGTAGACGCGAACCCCAAGCACGCTGACCGCTAAGCCGAATTTGTAGGTCAAGCTTATGCCGTAGTATAGCCCGGGGCGCAAGGAATCTTGCTGTGCCAACCGTTCGCGCAATGCTTCTGCCACGTTTGCGTTGACCCTTTCCGAGAATAAATACAGCGTTCCCGTATGAGTGTGAGAATCCCAGCGCGCGATTTGCCGCGGTACTTGCAGCTGAGGCTCCACACGCTGCTTCGTGCTGAAAATTAACTCGTTTCCATACCGGACCGTCAATCGGCTCTGATACCGCTCATAATGAAACACTTCTCCGCGATGCGTCCGGCCCGGGCAAACGATATCACTAAGGAATAAAGACGCTCCCTCTTCCATCTGAACCGTCATGTCGCTCGCAAACGATGCATCCTTGTACAGCATCAAGGGCTCAGGCATGTACTCCACGTAAGCCCCGCGGTGAAGAGACAGGCTCTGGCTCTGTGCACTCGGGTTCAGTCGGGTGCCGCCGTCCTTCTTCGAAGGATGCACCTTCGTATAAGACTGATTCGTCACGAAAACATTCGTGTTCTCGCCGAATCGCCAAACCAGCTCATACCGGTCCCCCGCCATTACGCCGGGAGACGCATCCATGAGGTATACACCAAGCTGCCCTTCGAACGGGAAGGTTTTGGCAATTTTTAACGGATAAGCATGGGTATGGCGTTGAAGCTGCGTGCTTCCGCCTTTCGCCGTAAATTCGGCATTAACGGAACCGGTCACCTCAGGCATGGCTGTATTGATGCTCGACCCAATGGACGATGTCGTCCAGCCCTTGGCCGTCGAACAGATTGGAGAACACGAACGGCTTGTCGCCGCGCATCCGGATCGTATCCTCCTCCATCACCTTTAATGAGGCGCCTACGTGAGGGGCCAAGTCAATCTTGTTAATGATCAGCATATCCGAGCGGATGATGCCGGGTCCGCCTTTGCGCGGAATTTTCTCTCCCTGCGCCACGTCGATAATATAGATGAAGCGATCTACCAGTTCGGGGCTGAAGGCCGCCGCCAGATTATCCCCTCCGCTTTCGATGAAAATGATATCGAGACGGGAAAACCGGCGTTCCAGTTCTTCAATCGCTTCAAAATTCATCGATGCATCTTCGCGAATCGCCGTATGCGGGCATCCGCCCGTTTCCACGCCGATAATACGTTCGGGCGGCAGCGCCTCGGAACGAATCAGGATGTCTGCATCTTCCTTCGTATAAATATCGTTGGTGATGACCGCAATGCTGTATCGTTCGTTCAGCTTTCTGGCAAGACGCTCTACAAGCGCCGTTTTGCCGGAGCCGACGGGACCTCCGATTCCGATCCGCAGCGGACGCTCCAAGGACCTTTTCTCCGGCGTTTCCCAATGATGGTGATGATGCGCTCCTCCCTGACACATAGCAAAGCCCTCCTTCAAATAATAAGTAATGGATATATCGAATATCATGGCATTAAGACATGAACAACCGCGAATACAAGCTCTCGTGACGCATCATGGCAATATCCGCATAAGGAACGCTTCCGAAGCCGTCCTCTATCGGGTCCAGCCTCTCACACTGCCGCCAAGCCGCCTGAATGGACGGAACCAACGCTGCGAGCAGCCGCTGACCGTCCGTTTGACCGATGGACATCAGCCGCAGTCCGCTGTTGATGCAAGTCATCACGGAAGCGTATAAATACCCTTCAGCCGCCATGGTCAGAGGAATCCCAAGCCGCAGGCTGATCCAACCGTGAATGAGCGGATGGGTACCGATGCACTTCCCCGACGTGACAGCTTCATTCAGCGGCTCCCACCCAAGCTGCGGATACATAGCACGGACGAGCTGATACAGCCTGCGCCCCATTTTGGCTGCGCCGTCCCTCGTCTCCATCGCTGCCCGCTGGACATGCTGCGTCTTGTCAACGAGCCAAAGCTCCTCCCAGCGCTGCTCAGGGGCAAGCGTGTAGACGGCCTTGACGGCTAACGCATCAACCGGCGCCCAGCTGTGAAACAGCATGCTCTCAATGTACTCCTGCAGCTGGTGCAGTCCTGCGATTCTGCCCTCCTGCACCATCGTCTCCAAACCGAACGAATGGGAGAACCCCCCGATCGGCAGCGCCGAGTCCAATAGCTGCGTATAGGCAAGCCATGATAATGTCTGGCTGTTCTCCATGCCGCGGCTGCCTCCTTGCTCATAAGCCTACATGATTAAAATAAAAAGTAACGCTGTGCCATCGGCAGCTCGCTGACGGGTTCACAGCTAATGACTTTCCCGTCGACCTTCACTTCATAAGTCTCGGGATTGACGTCGATCAAAGGGGTTTCACCGTTGTGAATCATATCCCTTTTGGTAATGCTGCGGCAGCCGCGCACCGGCTCAATCCGCTTTTGAAGACCGAGCTGATGATGCACTCCCGCATCGTAAGCCGCTTGGGAAACGAACGTCACGCAGCGATTCAGCGCCCGGCCGTAAGCACCGAACATCGGCCTTCCGAAAACGGGCTGCGGCGTAGGTATCGAAGCGTTCGGGTCACCCATTTGCGCGTAAGCGATCATCCCGCCTTTCAGCACCATATCCGGCTTTACGCCGAAGAATGCCGGGCTCCACACCACCAGGTCCGCCAGCTTCCCGGGTTCCACCGAACCGACCAAATGCGAGATGCCGTGCGTAATCGCCGGGTTGATCGTATACTTGGCCACATAACGCTTGATGCGGAAATTATCGTTGTCCTTGGGCGAAGCATCCTGCTCGCCCGGCGCGGCCAAATATCCGCGCTGCTTCTTCATTTTGTCCGCCGTCTGCCACGTCCGGGTGATAACCTCGCCCACCCTGCCCATAGCTTGAGAATCCGAGCTAATGATGCTGAACACGCCAAGATCGTGAAGAATGTCTTCGGCCGCGATCGTTTCCGGCCGGATTCTGGAATCGGCGAAGGCGACGTCCTCGGGAATACGGCTGTCCAGATGGTGGCATACCATCAGCATGTCGAGATGTTCTTCCACGGTGTTCACCGTATAGGGACGTGTCGGGTTAGTGGATGAAGGCAGCACGTTCAATTCAGAAGCGATGCGGATGATATCCGGCGCATGGCCCCCGCCCGCGCCTTCCGTATGGTACGTATGAATGGTACGTCCGCCGATCGCCTTGATCGTATCTTCCACAAATCCGGATTCGTTGAGCGTATCCGTATGAATCGCCACCTGAATATCGTAGCGGTCGGCTACGTTCAGGCAGGCGTCGATCGCAGCAGGGGTCGTTCCCCAATCTTCATGTAGTTTGAGTCCGATAGCTCCCGCCTCCACCTGCTCGATCAAGGGCCCGGGAAACGAGGCATTGCCTTTGCCGGTAAACCCGAGGTTCATCGGGAACGCCTCCGCCGCCTCAAGCATCCGGTGCATGTGCCATGCGCCGGGCGTGCACGTCGTGGCGCTCGTCCCCGCCGCAGGCCCGGTGCCTCCTCCGATCATGGTCGTTATTCCTGACGCCAGCGCCGTCTCGATCTGCTGCGGGCAGATATAATGGATATGCGTGTCGATGCCGCCGGCCGTGATAATCTTGCCTTCGCCCGCTATCACTTCCGTCGAAGCCCCGACAATCATGTTCGGATGCACACCATCCATCAGATCCGGATTACCCGCTTTGCCTATGCCGACAATGACGCCGTCTTTGATCCCGATATCGGCTTTCACAATCCCGCTGTGATCAATAATCACCGCATTCGTAATGAGGGTATCGAGCACCCCTTGATTGCGCGTATGACGGCTCGATTGCCCCATACCGTCGCGGATCACTTTTCCCCCGCCGAATTTGCATTCCTCGCCATGGACGGTGAAATCGCGTTCAATTTCCGCCCACAGATCCGTATCCGCCAGCCTGACGGCATCCCCGACGGTGGGGCCGAACATGAGGGCGTACGATTTTCGATCCATCTCAGCCACCTAGAGGCCCTCCTCCCACTCGGTCAGATTTATGCGAATCGGTTCCGGAAGATGACCCCGCCGCACCTTCCCTTTGGATAATCCGTTCAAACCGTAGGAAAGCTTCTCACCCCCCAGTTCGACGAGCTTTACGGGCTTTTCCTCTCCCGGCTCGAACCGGACGGCCGTGCCCGCGGGGATATCCAACCGCATGCCGAACGCTTGCTGCCGATCAAATCGAAGTGCGCGGTTCACTTCAAAAAAATGGTAATGCGATCCTACTTGAACAGGCCGATCTCCGGTATTGATGACGATGAGGTCCGATTTTTCTTTCCCCGCGTTCAACTCGATCGATCCGGCTTTTACCCGATATTCTCCAGGTACCATAACCATTCCCCTCTCTTCGAGATCATTAATGATATTGAAATACGGCTAATATGAATGTCATGGATCAAGCGCCCGTTAGCGCCGGATCGGCTGATGAACTGTGACCAGCTTCGTCCCGTCCGGAAACGTCGCCTCCACCTGCACTTCATGAATCATCTCCGGAACGCCTTCCATGACTTGCCCGGCTTTCAAAATCGTGGTGCCAAACTGCATGAGTTGGGCCACCGTCATGCCATCCCGGGCGCCCTCCATAATTTCCGAGGTAATCAGCGCCACGCTTTCGGGGTAGTTCAGCTTGACGCCGCGGGCAAGCCGCCTGCGGGCCACGTCGGCCGCCACGGTAATGAGCAGCTTTTCCTTCTCCCTTTCCGTCAGGTACATGTTACACCTCCTAAAAACACGAATATTACCGTCTCAATAGGTTTATTATATTCGCGATTTGTGCGAGTGTAAATATTTTATGTTAATTTTTATTACACAAATCCAGAATGAAAATATGTATTTTACCTTTTTTTACTTGAATCGAAATATAAAATCTTACATTATTGGCTTATTGATAGAAAAAATTTTAATAACCTCAAAATTATGTTATTTATATTGACACTCAAATGACATTTGAATATGATTAGGCATGTAGCTCACAAAATCCAAAATTTGGGGGAGTGAATCAAATGAAACCAATTCAGAAAAGCTTATCTGTTCTCATGACCGTCAGTCTCTCGCTCGCTGTATTGTTAGCTGGCTGCGCCTCGGGGTCCGCTCCGGCGACAGCCCCGGACTCCGGAACCGCACCCGGAACCAGCTCGGAAGCCTCTAAGGATAGCGGCGACAACACCGTTCCCGTAGGCGTGCTTCACTCCTTGACAGGTACCATGTCCATCAGTGAAGTATCCGTTCGCGACTCTACAATCATGGCGATCGAGGAAATTAATCAGGCGGGCGGCGTGCTGGGCAAGCAGCTCAAACCCATCGTGGAAGATGGAGCATCCGACTGGCCGACATTCGCCGAGAAAACGAAGAAATTGCTGCAGAAGGATAAAGCCGTCGTCATCTTCGGCGGTTGGACATCGGCCAGCCGCAAGGCGGTTCTTCCCGTTGTGGAGCAAAATAAAGGACTTTTCTTCTATCCGGTTCAATATGAGGGCCTGGAGGCATCCCCTAATATTTTCTACACCGGAGCGACGACGAACCAACAAATCGTACCGGCGGTTACGTGGCTGCTGGAGAACAAAGGCAAGAAGTTCTTCCTGCTCGGCTCCGACTATGTCTTTCCGAGAACGGCTAACAAAATCATCAAGGAACAGCTGAAGGCGGAGGGCGGCACGCTGATCGCAGAAGAATACACGCCACTCGGACATACCGATTACAATACGATCATCAGCAAAATCAAGAAGGATAAGCCGGACGTTGTGTTCAACACATTGAACGGAGACAGCAACGTGGCCTTCTTCAAACAGCTGAAAGACGCGGGCATTACCGCCCAGGACCTTACCACGTTGTCTGTCAGCGTGGCCGAAGAAGAAATCCGCGGCATCGGAGCCTCCGTGCTCGAGGGCCATTACGCGGCGTGGAATTATTTCCAAACCACGAATACCCCCGAGAATACCAAATTCGTGGAAGCATACAAAGCCAAATACGGCAATGACCGCGTAACGGGCGACCCAATCGAGGCAGGCTATTTTGGCGTCTATCTTTGGGCCGAAGCCGTGAAGAAAGCCGGGTCCTTCGAGGTGGATAAAGTCAGGGAAGCGGCCAAAGGACTTGAGTTCAACGCTCCGGGCGGTAAAGTAAAGATCGACGGCGACAATCAGCATGTCTACAAAACGGTGCGCATCGGTCAAATCCAGGCGGACGGACAGTTCAAAGAGGTGTGGAACTCCGGGCAACCGATCAAGCCGGATCCGTTCCTTACTACCTACCCATGGGGAGCGGAAGTGACAAAGAAATAAAAACCTCCAACGGTAATCATTCTAAAATGAACGTCCCTATTTCATATTTCTCCGAATCCAAATTCCGCTTTTCTGTTGTTTTAACGATATCGGGGACTGCCTGAAGGCAGTCCTCTGTTTTCCGACATACACTCCTTGCCGAGGAAAGGGAGGTTATTCCATGAGCTTGCTCCTGCTTCAATTGTTCAACGGCATTTCGCTCAGCTCCATTTTGCTTTTGATCGCACTCGGGCTTGCCATCACCTTCGGCTTGATGAACATCATCAACATGGCTCACGGCGAATTCATCATGATCGGCGCCTATATGGCCTATATGATTCAGCAGCTGTTCCAAAAAGCGCTGCCGCCTTCGGCTTTCGGCTATTATTTCGTGCTTTCGCTGTTTGTGGCTTTTGCCGTTGCGGCGGCCATCGGCTGGCTGCTCGAGAAAGCGCTGATCCGCTACCTGTACGGCCGTCCGCTCGACAGCCTGCTGGCGACATGGGGCGTCAGCCTTGTACTGCAGCAGTTGGCCCGGACTATCTTCGGCGCCCCGAACGTTGCCGTGAAAGCCCCGGAGTGGCTCGAAGGCGGCCTTGCGCTCACCGCCGAATTGACCCTTCCTTATAAACGATTGTTTATTATCGGCCTCGTCATCGTTTGCATGACGGCAATATACCTTTACTTGTACCATACCCGGGGCGGCCGCAGCATGCAGGCCGTCATGCAGAACCGAAGCATGGCCTCCTGCCTCGGCATTTCAACCCAGCGGATCGACGGACTCGGATTCGCCCTTGGCTCCGGCATGGCCGGTATCGCCGGCTGTGCACTGACCCTGCTCGGGCCGATCGGTCCTTCGATTGGGACCTATTACATCGTCGACGCTTTTATGGTCGTTGTTCTCGGGGGCATCGGCAAGCTGATCGGAACGGTGGCAGGAGCGCTCGGCATCGGAGTCCTGAGCACGGCATTCGAGTATACCACCAGCGCCACCCTCGGGAAGGTCATTGTGTTCACGCTGATTATTGCGTTCCTGCAGTGGAAGCCGTCCGGACTCGCCACCATGAAATCACGGGCGCTTGATTAATGCTGCGGCCCATGGGCCACCCCCGCAACAAACCAAGCAAAGGAGTGCTGGACCATGACTTTGTTATCCATCAGCAATACGAAAATAAAAATAGCCCTCAGTCTCGTCTTACTTGCCGTCATGCTGCTTTCGCCTATGTTTTTATCGGAATTCCGGCTCGGGCTGCTGGGTAAATTTCTCGCCTTCGCCATTCTGGCCATGGGGCTTGACCTGATCTGGGGCTATACGGGCATTCTCAGCCTGGGACACGGCGTATATTTCGGACTCGGCGCCTATGGCATGGCGATGCATCTGAAGCTCGCCGCCTCCCAGGGCGGGCTGCCGGATTTTATGTCGTGGAGCGGCGTTGAAACACTTCCGTGGTTTTGGGTGCCGTTTCAATCCGCAGGCGCGGCGGTAGCGCTGGCTTTGATCGTGCCGATGGCGGTCGCCTTCGTGCTCGGTTACCTCACGTTCCGCAATCGGATCCGCGGTGCTTTTTTCTCTATTTTGTCCCAAGCGCTTGTGATCATCACCGTCACTCTATTCGTCGGTCAACAGGGATGGATCGGCGGAACGAACGGGTTGACCGGCTTCGATACCTTCTTGGGGCTGAAGCTCGGCGAGTCTTCCACGAAGCTTGCGCTCTACTATGTCACGGTAGTCGTTCTGGGCCTCACGCTGCTGCTCTGCCTGTGGCTCGCCGGGAGCCGCCTCGGCAAAATATTGGTTGCCGTGCGCGATGCCGAGAACCGCGTCCGCTTCATCGGCTACAATCCCGTAGCCTATAAAGTGTTCATATACTGCGTCTCCGCAGGGCTGGCCGGGCTGGCAGGGATGCTGTTCATCCTGCAGGAAGGCATCATCTCTCCGGCACAGATGGGCATCGTTCCCTCCATCGAAATGGTCCTCTGGGTAGCGGTCGGCGGCCGTGCCACCATCTACGGAGCCGTCATCGGAGCTATCGCCGCCAATGCCGCCAAAACGACGTTCAGCGAAGCTTATCCGGAATGGTGGCCGATTATAATGGGGGCCATGTTTATCGTCGTTACCCTTTTCCTGCCCAAAGGTATTGTCGGAACCCTCAAGGATTTGTTTGAAAAATGGGGCCGGAGCAGACAGGCACTCGCGCCAACAGCAGCCATTCCCGCTCCCGGACCTCTGGGCTACACCGAACTCGAAAAACCGCAATAAGGAGGTAATGGCGATGCCGTATAACGAAACTTCACCCAGAAAAAACGCACGGACTCCGATTATCCGCGTGGAGGAGCTGGAGGTCAGCTTTGACGGATTCAAAGCCATTCGCGGACTGAATTTTTCTCTTGAAGCCGGTGAGCTCCGGTTTTTGATCGGCCCTAATGGCGCCGGCAAAACGACGCTTCTCGACGTGCTCTGCGGCAAGGTTAAACCGTCCAAAGGCAAGGTGCTGTTCAAAGGACAAACCGATTTGTCCAAATACCAGGAGCACCAAATCGCTCAGTTGGGCATCGGCAGGAAGTTTCAAGCTCCTTCGATCTTCGGGACGCTGACAGTGGAGGAAAATATGCTGTTGTCCATGCGCCAGAAGCGCGGTCTGCTCAGTACGCTGCTCGCGAAGACGACAAAGGAGCAGCGCTCCAGGCTTCACCAGGATCTGGAGATGATCGGTCTGGCGGGCAAGGCTAAAGATAAGGCAGGCTCGCTCTCTCACGGTGAAAAGCAGTGGCTCGAGATTGGCATGCTGCTCATTCAGGAGCCGGAGCTGCTGCTTCTCGACGAGCCGGCGGCCGGCATGACCGACAGCGAGACAGAAAAAACCGGCGAGCTGCTGCACCGCATCAACAGCCGTCAAACCGTGGTCGTGGTGGAGCACGACATGGAATTCGTGCGCCGATTCGCCAAAACGGTGACCGTCATGCATGAAGGTACCGTACTTCGCGAAGGATCGATGCAGGATATTCAGGAAGACGATAAAGTGGCCGAAGTTTATCTGGGAAAGCGGGGCGAACGGCATGATTGAAGCTGACGGGAAATTGGAGCTGACAGGCCTTGAAGCCGGGTATGGCGAAAGTATGATCCTGCGGGATGTGTCGCTGAAAGTAGAGCCTGGCCAGGTCGTGTGTCTTATGGGACGCAACGGCGTAGGCAAAACGACACTGATGAAAACGATCATGGGCCTAATCAAGCCGAAGAAGGGAACGATCCGCTACGCCGGACACGATTATACGTCCCGATCGCCGGATCGCCGTGCGCGGGCGGGAATCGGTTATGTTCCGCAGGGCCGGGACATCTTCCCGCAGCTCACCGTAGAGCAAAATCTCCTGCTGGGACTGGAGGCCGCGAGCGCCAAGGTACGTAAAGCGGGCATTCCGGAATCGGTATATGAGAAATTCCCTGTGCTGAAGGAAATGCTGTACCGCAAAGGCGGGGACCTGAGCGGCGGTCAGCAGCAGCAGTTGTCCATCGCCCGCGCGCTCGTTTCCGAGCCGAAGCTTCTCCTGCTTGACGAACCGATGGAAGGCATCCAGCCGTCCATCGTGCTGGATATCGAACGCGTAATCGAATCGATTAAGGACGACAAGCAGATGGCTGTACTGCTGGTCGAACAAAGCCTGACATTCGCAACAAGCATCGCCGACTATTGCTATGTGCTGGATAAGGGCACCATCGTCGCCGAGGGAAGCTCCGATACGCTTAGTGAGGAGCAGGTGCGCAGGCACCTGGCCGTATGAACCGCGGGAAGATTTGACCCGCGGGTCTTTTTTATCCCTTGCTCATTGTTGGCGCCATCATCTGCCGGCGGCTTATGTCTCAATCAAGCGGGAGGGGTAACGGACGATGGTCCGCTGCTCCTCCTTGCATTTTGGATTTATCAAAACAATCCTTATCACGTGTCACCAAACTACAGCCTACTCCATACAATGGATTGTGCATGAGCCTAAGCCCGCGAAGCAAGAAGTAATCCCACTCCGATATGGCTGTTCTGCAACGAAAATCAGCCGGACGCCCGTTACCTTTATTCCTTCCCGTTAGGCCAGTTCCAGGTAATGAAGTCCCCCCGCCACTGACGGGCCTGTTTCGGGAACGATTGCTTCTTCCCCTTTCGGGGCTGGTGTCTGTCTATGATTTAGCATGAATCCAGCAGCAAAGCTGCGAGCATCTGAAGGAGGTTTTATTCAACTATGTACAGCAATCCTTATAAAACAGGTGTAAGTCCCTATGGCGGTTACGGCATTCCGAACTACGGTCCCGCTCCTGCGGCGGTACAGCCTAACGTCCAGCCATTGCTGCAGGCGAACGTTCCGGCGGCCACACTTGGCGTTCAGCAATGGAGTCAGCCCAACGTTCAAGCCGGGGGACTGATTTCTCCGTTGGGCGCGCCGTCCGCCGCACCTATAGGAGCACCGGGGTCTATGGGGCAGCTCCCGCTCGAGCAATCTTTCATCGAGAATATATTGCGCCTGAATCTTGGCAAAATCGGTACGTTCTACATGACTTACGAGAACAACTCTCAATGGAACGCCAAAATCTTCAAGGGCAGAATTGAAGCGGCCGGCCGTGACCACATCATTATCAGCGATCCACAGACGGGAACGCGCTATCTGCTTCTGATGGTCAACCTCGATTATGTTACCTTCGACGAGGAGCTTCAGTATACTTATCCGTACACGGCACCTGCACCTTCGGCCCGATAAACCGGAGCCAGGGGATTGTCCCATAAGTCGTTATGACTGCGGGGCGGTCCCCTGGCTGTTTGGTTTGGGCATAAGAAAAAACCGTTCTTCTTATAATATAGCTCCAATGGAGACTTCTTCACACAAGTACTAACCGGCGTTGGCCCGGGTCTTCGTTTCCTGTCCCGATGATTCAGGCAGCTTCTTTTTTTTAAAAACTAAATCTATATCCCTATCAAAACAATGAGCCGATTCATATCCTACACTATCAAATAAAGGAGGCATAAATATGAAAAATCGAAAATTAGGCAAAGGGGCAATCCAACTAAGCTCCATAAGCGGCAAGAGAAAGAAAATCAAAAAGCGTAGAAATACAAGCGATGCTCACGGTACTCGAGTAATTCGAAAAACCAAAGGGGCTCATAATTACAAAAAAAGTAAGCGAAAGTCGCATGGCATTCATAACTCCCAAGGCTCCCAAGGTATACAGGACGTCGAATACGGTTATCAGGGTACTCCAGGCTATCAAGACTCCAATCGTACCCGGGGTGCCCACGGCACGCAAGGGGTTCAAGGAGGAAGGAGCACACGCGACTTTCACGGCTCCCAAGGTCCGCAAAGCAACCAGGACGTTTATTACGGCTATCAGGGCATTCCAGGATACCAAGGCACGCGAAACAATCAGGATGGATATTACGGTTACCCGGCCAATCCGGGCTCCCAAGGTCCACAGAACACTCAGGACGTCTATTACGGCTACCAAGGCACTCCTGGCTACCAAGGCGCTCCTGGCTATCAAGACTCCCGCCGTACCCAAGGCACTTCAGGCACCCACCGTACCCGAGGTGCCCGGGGTACCCGCAGCACTCAAGGCGTTCAGCGTAACAAAGGCTAGACATTATAAGGTTGTGGAGTCGGCGCAGAGGGCGCTTTCTCATCAGAGGCTGCCATTAGGCTGAATTTCAGCACAGCAGCCGGCGTTGAGGCGTGAACCGGGGATCGTGCGACCAGTACAGCTGTGTACGAAAGTGCAGATCCGGATAAGAGCCTGGCCATTGGCCAGGTTTTTTCATAACTTATAAACAGGAGAAGTTACCGCTGGAGCTGCCTGTTCGGCATATCGTTATTCAGACCATATGCTTAAAGTCAATTCCTTAAACCGGGATGCTACCGTCTCCGCAGGGGAGAACATCAGCCCGGCTGGATCGCCACCGAAAAAATAACATGGGGGACAGGCATAAGGGAATGAATATTATGCACAACAATGTGAATACCGTGATGGATGAAGATGTTATCGATACCCCTGTCATCCAGCAAAATCTTCGCAGAATCACAACGGATCTAACGGATAATTAACGGCTCCATCAAATCGTTATCCATAACCACATGTTGGCCGTGCTCGGACACATTATCCTTCCCCTTCATGCTTCCGGGGATATGAAAAAAACTGTACCGGCCCCAAACCGCCGGTACAGTTCAATATGGGATTTACGATATAGTCCAGTAAAAAAAATGCCTACTCCAGATTGGCATGTCGGCCAAACATGGTTCCGGAGTCCAATCCCTTCTTCTCCATCAGCTTCAATATGACGGCATCGCAAAATAATAACAGCGTCTGCTCGAATAAAGCTCCCATCGGCTGGATGGTGATGTAGCCCCCGTCCGACCGGTCTTTGGGCGAACCCGGCAATTTCACGATGATATCCGATAAAGTCCCGATGGTCGAATCCGGGGAAATCGTGATCGTCGCGACGGTTCCCTCCAGGCTTTTGGCTTTCTGAGCCATAGGCACCAAGCTTTTCGTCTCTCCCGAACCGGAACCGATGATGAACAGGTCCCCTTTTTCCAGGTTGGGAGTTACGGTTTCGCCAACGACATAAGCTTCAAAGCCCATTTGCATCAGCCGCATCGCGAAGGACTTCATCATCAGTCCGGACCGGCCTGCTCCAGCCACGAAAATTTTCCTGGATTCAAGGATTCCTTTCGACAGCTTTTCCGCTTGTTCATCGGCGATAAGGTTTACCGAACGCTCCAACTCTTGAATGATCTTGGCAAAATACTGCGTCGTTTGCATAATGCTTATGCACCTTGTTTGATCAATTTTTGCATTTCGGCTGCTGCCGCCTTTTTATCTTCTTGTCCGGTAATCCCGCCGCCTACAATAACCAGATCCGGCTGCGCTTTGATCACTTCCGGCAATGTGCTCAGCTTGATGCCGCCTGCAATCGCCGTTTTGGCGTTTTTGACCACACGCTTGATTTTCTTCAGGTCTTCAAAGGAGTTTTGTCCGACGGCCTGAAGATCGTACCCTGTGTGTACGCAAATGTAGTCTACGCCCATAGCGTCGAGTTCTTTGGCGCGTCCTTCGATGTCTTTAATGCCGATCATGTCGACCAGGATTTGTTTCTTTTGTTTTCTCGCCTCTTCTACAGCACCCTTGATGCTCATATCTTCAGCTGCCGCCAGTACCGTAATGATGTCTGCGCCCGCCTCGGAAGCTTTCATCACTTCATATCCGGCTGCATCCATAATTTTCAGGTCGGCCAATACCGTCAAGGAAGGGAAGGCTTCCTTGATTTCTTTTACCGCTCTTAATCCTTCATTGATCACAACCGGCGTACCGATTTCTACAATATCGATATGCTCCTGCACTTCGGCTACCAGTTGCTTTGCTCCAGGAATATCTACCAGGTCCAATGCTAATTGTAATTTCATTTTTCTTCTCTCCTCTAACCATTTTGTTTTTTAATTTTCATGGCAGCTATAATATATTATTTTGCCCTTAGTTCGCTGCATTAACCTGCTTAATGAATTCCTTCATCAGCTGCGGAAGATCGTTCCAGGCATGACCGGAAACCAGATTGCGGTCAACGTGGAAACGCGTCTCGATATATTTTGCACCCGCTGCTTCCACTTCAGGACGGCAAGCGAAGTAGGCTGTCATTTCGCGGCCTTTAATCTCATCGGCGATAACGGATAACGCCTGGCTGGCATGGCACAGAATCATAATCGGTTTATCCTGCTTGAAGAAGTGGCTTGCGATCCGGGCAAAATCTTTATGAAGGCGAATATGCTCGGGAGCTCGTCCGCCCGGAATGATCAAGGCATCGAATTCTTCCGGATTAATGTTCTCGAATGAAGCGTGAGCCTCAATATTGTATCCTTTTTTCTCGGTAAAGGTTTGCCAGTCTTCAAAATCGTGAACTACCGTAGCCAGTACTTTTTTATCTGTAGGGGAAGCGATGACCACCTCGTATCCCTCTTCCAAACAGCGATAATAAGGATAGTATACTTCTAATGCTTCTACAGCATCTCCAGTTAAAATCAATACTTTTTTGGACATTTGTTTCACTCTCCTTTATCATAATAACTACAATGTACATTTTATATCGCGGGAAGAGATTAAAGAAGAATGCACTTTTTTGTGCGCTGGTTACAAAAAAGTTACTATTAAAAGATTAGGAGAATACGATGTCGGATCTAAGAAAAGAAATTTTAGATAAAATCAATAACGGCGATTTCAATTGTGAAAAAGAATTAACTTTGGCGATTATCAGCGGAAAGTGGAAAATCACCATCCTCTGGCATTTGGGAAGAGAGGGCGCTCACCGTTTCAGCGAGCTTCAAAGACTTTTCCCAAAAATTACGCATAAAATGCTGACGAGCCAGCTGAAGGAATTGATCGATGACGGAATTGTCCATCGCGAGGTGTTTCCTGAAGTGCCTCCAAGAGTAGAATACTCGATGACCGAGCTTGGGATGACGCTGATGCCGATTATTGAAATGATGTATGAATGGGGCAAAAAGAGAATCAAGGATATCCAAAATTCAGAGCATATCATCAGGTCTTCCGGCTCATCCAACTGAAAAAAGTTGACCGGCCCCCAAGGGTCCGGTCAACTTTTTCTCAGATTGGCATCCATGATCCATTCATTTATGCCTGTACAGGGACTTTGCTTTTTTCCACGGCGTGCCCGCCAAACTCATTTCTTAAAGCAGCCACCACTTTGCCTGTAAAGGTATCTTGATCCAAGGAGCGGTAGCGCATCAATAAAGACATGGCAATGACCGGCGTGGCTGTCTGAAGATCCAGGGCTTCCTCCACCGTCCACTTCCCTTCTCCGGAGGAATGCATCACACCCTTAATCTCATCCAGCCTGGCATCCTTCGAAAATGCGCGTTCGGTCAATTCCATTAGCCATGACCGGATCACGGACCCGTGATTCCATACTCTGGCCACCTGCTCATAATCAAAGTCGAACCCGCTTTTCTCAAGGACTTCGAAGCCTTCTCCGATGGCCGCCATCATTCCGTATTCAATCCCGTTATGGACCATTTTCAGATAATGGCCGCTGCCGGCTTTGCCAGCATACAGGTACCCGTTTTCCACTGCAGTATCACGGAAGACCGGCTCCACCACGCGCCATGCTTCAGGGTCGCCACCAACCATATAGCATGCCCCATGACGGGCTCCTTCCATTCCTCCGGAAGTCCCGGCATCCATAAAATAGATTCCGGCTTGCTTCAGCTGATTGTATCGGCGGATGGATTCCTTATAGTGTGAATTTCCCGCCTCGATGACAATATCGCCTTTGGTCAAAAACGGTGTAAGCTCATCCAGTACGGAGTCCACCACGGCATGAGGAACCATGATCCAGATGATCCTTGGCAGCTGTAATGAATGAACGAGCTGCTCCAGGCTTTCCGCACCTTGAGCACCATATGCTTGAAGCTTTTTTACGGCATCTGTATTCAAATCGAACGCCACGACTTCATGTTTGCGGTCGATCAGATTTTGACCCAAATTGAATCCCATTTTACCTAAACCGACTAATCCGATTTTCATGCGATTCCTACCTCCTGTCTTAGCTTTCCCTATTCGCGTAATTATATTGCAGCCAGCTTATACAACTCCCGGGCTTCCGGTGTTTCGTCATGCCACCAGTGAAATCCCTGCTCTTCCAATAGAGCATCAGCCATGGCCGGACCAAACGAACCGGCAGGATAAACATGAAGCGGCAGGAGATTTTCTTCGAAGGCCTCGACAAGGGGCTGAACCCATTTCCATGCCAATTCGACCTCTTCCCAGTGGGCGAAAAACGTCGCATCGCCTTTCAAAGCATCGAATAAAAGCAGTTCATACGCTTCCGGCATCTGATCGGACGGCACCGAGAAATCCAAGGCAACCGGCTCCATCCGTCCGTTTTTCAATGGATTCCTGCCGTTGAGCTGCAGCGTAATTTTTTCATCCGGATTGATTTGAATTGTCAACAGGTTAGGCATCCGGTCTGCATCCGCGTTCTGTTCCTTTAATCTGTCTTTGAACTCAAGGACGATCCGTGTAGACTTTTCCTTCATGCGTTTTCCTGTCCGAATATAAATGGGGACGTCCTTCCAGAAAAATTCGTCAATCCATAACCGGGCGGCGATAAATGTATCGGTCATCGAGGCGGCATCCACTCCGGGTTCATCCCGATAGGCAGGGACGGCTTGACCGTGAATTTCCCCCGCTCCATACTGACCGCGCACTACGTGCCGGGCCGCCTCCGTTTTGCATATCGGCCGGAGAGACTTCAACAGGCTGCTCTTTTGCTTACGGACATTTTGTTCCGTGACGGGAGTCGGCAGATGCATAGCCGTCATCATCAGCAGCTGCAGCATGTGATTTTGAAACATATCCCGGATCGCTCCGGCGCCTTCATAGTAACCGGCCCTCTCCTCTACACCCACCGTTTCGCTGGCGGTAATCTGAATATTGGCAATGTATTGATTGCTCCAAAGCGCCTTCAGAACAGGATTCGCCGGAATTAGGGTTTCCAGGTTCTGAACCATTGGCTTGCCGAGGTAATGATCGATGCGATAAATTTCGTCTTCCTCAAAAGCCTGATTCAGCTTGACGTTCAGCTTCCGGGCCGACGGCAAATCATGTCCGAACGGTTTCTCAATAATAAGACGTTTCCAGCCTCTGCCGCTCCCCAAGCCGCTCTCCTTGATATTCAAGGCGATCACGTCAAAAAATTCGGGCGCAACCGACAGATAGAACATCCGGTTCTCCGGAATGTTGAGCTCCTTTTCTCTTTCTTCAATCCGCTTAAGCAGTTCCCGGTATCCCTCCGGTTTCGTCACATCCATATCCAAATAACGGAAGTTCCGGAGAAATGGCTCTACCTGGGAGCGGTCTTCAGGCTTACGCCTTGAAAAAGTGTCCAGCGATTGTTCGACATAGGCCTGAAATTCCTCATCCGACAACGGCTTGCGTCCCAGGTTAATGACCGAAAAAGCTTGCGGCAGCTTTTGCTCCAGAAACAGGTTGTACAGCGCCGGGAATAATTTTCTTTTGGCCAAATCACCGGTCGAACCAAACAACACAAAGGTCATGGCATCCATGGATTTCACCTTCTTTTTTCTGATTTTCGTGTAAAAAACAGCTTTCCGGGCCATTTCTTGTTTCGGAAAAATAAGTCCTCACCTATAGTAAGCGAGGACTAAGATCATGTTTCAGCCTTGCGTATGGAGTCTGTAACCCATCCGCTTGAACAGAAGCCGGCGATTAAGCCTGCTTGATCAATGCTTGCATTTCGGCTGCTGCCGCCTTTTTATCTTCTTGTCCGGTAATCCCGCCGCCTACAATAACCAGATCCGGCTGCGCTTTGATCACTTCCGGCAATGTGCTCAGCTTGATGCCGCCTGCAATCGCCGTTTTGGCGTTTTTGACCACACGCTTGATTTTCTTCAGGTCTTCAAAGGAGTTTTGTCCGACGGCCTGAAGATCGTACCCTGTGTGTACGCAAATGTAGTCTACGCCCATAGCGTCGAGTTCTTTGGCGCGTCCTTCGATGTCTTTAATGCCGATCATGTCGACCAGGATTTGTTTCTTTTGTTTTCTCGCCTCTTCTACAGCACCCTTGATGCTCATATCTTCAGCTGCCGCCAGTACCGTAATGATGTCTGCGCCCGCCTCGGAAGCTTTCATCACTTCATATCCGGCTGCATCCATAATTTTCAGGTCGGCCAATACCGTCAAGGAAGGGAAGGCTTCCTTGATTTCTTTTACCGCTCTTAATCCTTCATTGATCACAACCGGCGTACCGATTTCTACAATATCGATATGCTCCTGCACTTCGGCTACCAGTTGCTTTGCTCCAGGAATATCTACCAGGTCCA
>NZ_JALJRM010000012.1:107277-138584 GCF_024519685.1 Paenibacillus sp. Pae15
TGCTCCTGCACTTCGGCTACCAGTTGCTTTGCTCCAGGAATATCTACCAGGTCCAGTGCTAATTGTAATTTCATTTCTGCTTCTCTCCTTATGTCTATATAATTTTTGGTTTGTAAGCCAAAACAAGATAAGATGGCGAATCTGTTCATTTGCAGCCCCGGCCAGGAACCATAATGCCTTGTCTTTATTGAAGACAACTTTATTGTAGGTCTGTTTTTTCAAAAAAGGAAGTACGCACTTTTAAGTAGTGAAGTAACAAATAGGATACTTTTGGCCTATAACAGCAGTTCTCCATGCCTTGGCAAAATCTGCGGGGCTTTATTACCGCAGAGCCTTGGCCCGTCATTTCGGCTTGTACCCGCTTGACATATGAGTCTTCAATACTTATGATACAACTATCATTGTTACCGAGCAGTAACATCCTAAATGGTGGCTTCATTGAACCGTTTCGGATATTTGGAAAGCCCAGCGGCGCAGGAGACATGTTGAATGACAAACCTCAATGCAAAAAAGCCGAAACCGGCCTTCTCAAAAAGAAAACGAGTGCCGAGCGCACAAGCCCAGGAATATATCCTTCAGGCCGCCGGTGAGCTGTTCTACAAAGAAGGCATCCGTGCGGTAAGTGTGGATTCTGTTGTGGAACAGGCAGGCATGAATAAAATGACCCTGTATCGTCAATTTTCCTCCAAAGATGAACTGATTCTGGCCTATTTGGACAGGCAAAGCAAGCAGTTTTGGGAGGAATGGGAAGCAAGCCTTGCGAAGCATCCTCATCAGCCAAGACGTCAAATCATTCAATTGTTTACGGATTTGGCCGATAAATCATCCGTTATCGGTTATCGCGGGTGCTGTTTCAGCCATATCGCCACAGAATTTCCCGATCCTGAGCATCCCGCCCGCCAATTGGTTTTTGCTCACAAAAAGGCAGTTATTCAGAAGCTCGTGGAGTTAACAAAAGCGATGAATGCAACCGATCCGGAGATTTTAGCCCATTCACTGGCCCTTTGGATCGAGGGTGCTTACGCGGCCAGCCAAACCTTCGGGGCCGACAGCGACACCATCCGGATGCTTCCCGTCATCGTAGAGAAGCTGCTAGATGAAGCCGCACCACATTAACGATGAAAGAAGATGAGAACATATGACTGGTGTAAACAACCAACTGGAGTTAGCGACATTTGCAGGCGGCTGCTTCTGGTGTATGGTCAAGCCGTTTGACGAACAGCCGGGCATTGTCAAGATCGTATCGGGCTATACAGGCGGTCATGTAGAGTATCCGACCTATGAGGAAGTATGTTCGAATACGACGGGGCACTATGAGGCTGTCCAAATTACATTCGATCCAACGCTCTTTCCCTACGAACGGTTACTGGAGCTGTTCTGGCAGCAGATCGATCCCACAGATGACGGCGGCCAGTTCGCCGACCGCGGCGATTCCTACCGGACGGCTATCTTTTATCATAATGAAGAGCAAAAGCAATTGGCCGAGCAATCCAAGCAGCAGCTTGCGGCAAGCGGCCGTTTTCAAAAACCGATCGTAACACAGATTTTGCCGGCCAAACCGTTCTATCCCGCAGAAGACTATCATCAGGACTATTACAAGACGAATCCGGTTCGCTATAAAGCTTATTTTGCAGCTTCCGGCCGGGAGAAATTTATAAGAGAACAGTGGAAAGACCGCAAGAAGGACGAGGAACTGAAACAGCGCCTCACGCCGCTCCAATATGAAGTGACGCAGAACAACGGTACGGAACCCCCGTTCCGCAACGAGTTTTGGAACCATAAAGAAGAGGGACTTTACGTCGATATCGTATCGGGCGAACCTTTATTCAGCTCGCTGGACAAATTCGATTCGGCCTGCGGCTGGCCCTCCTTCACCAAGCCTATAGAAAAAAGCCGTGTAACGGAGCATATCGATGTCTCCCACAACATGATTCGTGTGGAAATTCGCAGCCAGGAGGCGGATTCTCATCTCGGTCATGTGTTCGAAGACGGGCCTGAACCAACCGGCTTGCGCTACTGTATCAACTCCGCGGCCCTTCGTTTTATACCGGTGGAACGTTTGGAAGAAGAAGGGTATGGCCAATTCAAGCATTTGTTTAAAAAATAAAGAAGAAGGCTGGGATTCACGGATGTGAACCAGCCTTCTTCCTATTTTCATCGGTTAGGATCGAATCTTCCATAACATACGAATCCTGAGGGGTCGCGGACAAACCAGCCGTCCTCTTGTTTTTCGGCAGTGATTCCGGCATTCCCGAGGCGATCCAGAATCGCTGTCATCTCTCCGTCAAATAGAGCGCTATTCCCATAATGAGCCGTGAGATCAAAGCCTAATACCTGGCAATAAAACTTTCGGGTCCGTTCCAAATCCGCAACATGGAGATGAATGTGCCCGAATTAAATGAACCGGCCCCAGCACTGTTTCGGGATGTATTCGATCAGCCATACGCTATCCCTCCCGTTTTACTATTATTTTACCAGCAATCATCAGGAAAAGGGAAGACTGACCAGACCGTAATGAAGCGTAGACACGACCAAACGGTTCCCTACCTCTATGGCGTCCGTAACGGCGCCGCGAATACCGATCGAATACAGCACCGGATTCTCCTGATGGAGCACCAGCTTATACAAACCGCTGCTCGAGCAAGCCAAGATATGCGGCCCCACCTGCACCCATCGATAAAAAAATTTATCATCAAAGCGAATCGTTGAAAATCCGCCCCTCCTGTTGCCCAAAACGAGCTCTCCCTTGGCTGTCACACCAAGCAATCGGCCCTGGCAAACCGACAAAGACGTCACCGGGGAATCCAAGTGAAACTCGTGCCATTGCCCGGTCAAATAATCATAAAAGGCCATCCCTTTGGCATACCCGACAAACAAGAATTGTGGAGAAGACAGCAAATCATATACCGCCCTATTGGGAAAAGCGGACAAATCCCAATGATCGTCGGCCTGCTGTATTAATCCGATCGCCGTACCCGCAAGGATGGAGCTTCCCTCCAACACCCGGTAGCAGGGCATCGTCAGCCCGGTTGGCTGCCATGCCCCGCTGCTCCAGGCAAACAACCCCCGATCGGTGGCCGCATAGAGTTTTCCATTCAGCGCTTGCAGGCGGTAGGTCACCGTTCGTTCCGGCAAGCCCGAATTCATAGCCTCCCATTCTCCGTCCGCCGATTGAGCATATGTGCCTTGGCCAAACGTAGCGGCCGCAATCCGGTTCTCATCCAGGCGGGCCAAGCAAGAAATGCGCAGAGCAGGGAGGGAGATCTTACTGCCTCCTTCTACCTTCATTGGATAATGGACGGCATCATATAACAATCCCATCGATGTCCCTCCTCTGAAGAGTAATCCGGGTTCAAATGCGTCTTCTCCATTCCGCTGCGAACCCATTCCATGTAATCGACTGCTCCTGCTACGTCCTTATTGCGAGGATAATAAACCCTCCGCTTACCCGACAGCAATCCGATCCACTCGATTTTGGCCGGAAGATTCCCGAACCCGTTGCGGCTGAACAGCGTCATCATTTGAACGTAGCCGTTCCACAGAGCAGGGTCCTCATTGACCACTATTTTTTGGATATGCAGACCCTCTTTTGTCCATTGGGCAACCTGAAAAATCATCGACAATTCAAGCTGCAGCTCCTGAATGACAGCCGTGAAGCTTTCAAACAGTAACAGCGGCTCCGTATCTTTTGGTTGTGCGGCAAAATATTTCAACAGCTGGTCTGTTACCGCGGCAAGCACCGTCACATAATGAACCTTGGATTGGAATAATCCGGGATTGATTTTCCAACGCTCATAAATGCGCTGCAGGACCGCAGCCGTACTGCGTTGATTCGGCGGGATGGCGTGGCAGTCGTTCAGAATATGGTTGACCGCATATTGGGCCATCTGCCGCCAGTTTGGGGACGTCGGCTGCTTACCCAGTACATAAATATCGCGATACTCATCCGGGGAGCGCAGCCAGGCCTCGATTTCATAGTCTTTCAACCGGGTTAATACCCCGCCGGGGAGTTTCGCTTGGGATTGCAGCATACCGATTCCCCTCCCTTCATCGCACAGCCAAAGCAAACCGCCGGCCAAATTCTTTGCACTGCTCTTTTTCATCCGCGGACGGGGACAGCTCGATCTTCAGTCCGTCCAGCACAACCTCCGCTCCCCGTTCACGCAGCTTCTCAACTAAAATATCTACCGCTGCACCGACCTGCGCATAGCTTGAGTCGCAGGAGCCGAACACGGCCGCTTTCTTCCCGCTCAGAGAATACTCATCCATCTCCTCATAAAAATCAAGGAATTCGTCCGGCAGCTCGCCGTCCCCCCATGTATATGCCCCCAAGATAATGCCGTCGTACGCTTCCAGCTCGTTCGTGTTGGTATCCAGGACAGACTTGACGACAAGCTCCTCCCCCGCCTCACGAATCCCTTCAGCAATCGCGTCCGCCATATCTTCCGTATTCCCCGTCATGCTTGCAAAAACCATAAGAATGTTTGCCATATTGCTATCGTCCTCCTCAGTATTATGCAGTGAGCGTCTGTCAGACCGCTGCGGGTCTGTTATGTAATGAAACGAACTTCATAGTGATAATGATTCTCAATATCACTATGAGTAAATGATAATGGTTATCGTTATCATTTGTCAACAAAAAAAATAGACCCTCCACGGGTCTTTTGAATAACGATTGCGGATAATAATCCACTCCGCATCGATCATCGATATGTGAGAGCCAACGGAAGGACTTCCCGAAATTAGTGCTGTTCTTGTGTTCTTTGCCATCCATTCATGGTCGATAAAAAAACGACTTCCCATAATAGCCTATCCACCGCGCAGGCACTTAAAGGAAGTCTCCAGTGGTCCGGTAGACTTTTGTTTTCTTGAAATCATTGGATTTCTCCGGTTTTCGCGGAGTTTCTTTGGCGGAAACGGCTTGATCCGATTCGAAGCGTTTACGCTCCGTTCGTTCAATCTGAACGATTCTTCCATCGTGTACGACAATTTGCACCGTCCCATACTCTAATCCGTTAATGCTTTGAATGATGCGATGTGTCCAAAGCTCATCTACGTCCAGCGGCTTAGCCATGGTTACCAACCTCCGTCTTATTTATATTACCGGCTCCTGTGTTTTGAGTTGGGAAGAACTGTTGACTCTGTAACAGTTCTTCCTCCATGGGCGGTTTAAATGTGTACCGGCATAGGATCAATCTTGAGGCCGTTCTCCAGCGTGACGTTGCTCTCTTCATTAAACAGATAAATACGGTGAATCAAAACCTGTACCTGATCTCCAGGATGGAGTGTCGGCAGCTCCAAGGAACGATAGCCGAACAGCTTTTCGCCATGCACTTCGACTTCCACCTGCCAATTCGTACCCCTGAAATATACATTCCTTACTACGCCGTCTTCCGCAGCGAAAGGAAAAGCCATTTCTTTCGGCAGTCCAATCTCGATAAATTCGGGACGAATGATTGCTTGCGCTTCCTGCAGCGCTTGAGTTTCAAATCCTTTAAATTTCGATATATCGCTCAGCTGGTTTGATTCGCCTATGAAGCTGGCGACGAATGGTGTGCGAGGCTGCTTATAGATTTCAATCGGAGTACCCTGCTGCTCCAGACGGCCTTGGTTAATAATCAGCATCTGATCGGCTACCTCGACCGCTTCTTCCTGGTCATGGGTTACGAAGATGGTCGTAATTCCGACGCGGTTGATCATCTCTTTTAACCAGGTACGCAGTTCTTTGCGCACTTTAGCGTCGATGGCGGCAAACGGTTCATCAAGGAGCAGCAGCTGCGGCTCGGGGGCGATCGCTCTGGCAAAGGCTACTCTCTGGCGCTGGCCTCCGGACAACTGGTGGGGAAGCCTTTTTTCCATCCCTTTCAAGCCGGTTAGCTCAATCAGCTCATTCACCCGTGCCTTAATCTGTGCCTTCGTCCGCTTCTGTACGGTTAATCCGAACGCAATATTGTCGAAAACATTCATATGCCGAAACAGTGCATAGTTTTGAAACACAAAACCAATCCCCCGTTCCTGCGGCGGCAGGGAATTCACTTTCTTTCCAAGAAACAGGATGTCTCCCTCATCCGGCTCCTCCAGTCCGGCCAGCATGCGAAGAATCGTTGTTTTCCCTCCGCCGCTGGGACCCAGCAAGCCAATCAGCTTTCCCTTTTCAATCTCGAAGCTGACATCTTTGGTGGCTACAAAACTGCCAAAGCTTTTCGTCAAGTGTTTGGCCACGATATGCATGCGGATTACTTCCCTTCTATACCCGGCTGGTGTTGAAATTTCCATTCGATTATACTTTTCAAAATAAGCGTCACCAGAGCCAGCAGTACTAACAGCGATGCCATGGCAAAAGCCCCTGCAAAATTGTATTCGTTATACAAAATTTGAATATGCAGCGGCATGGTATTCGTCGATCCCCTGATGTGACCGGAAACGACCGATACCGCGCCAAATTCTCCCATCGCCCTGGCGTTACATAGAATGATTCCGTACAGCAAACCCCATTTGATATTCGGCAGGGTGATTTTCCAGAAGATTCTCCAGCCTTTGGCACCGAGCGTGACAGCCGCCTCTTCCTCTTGTGTGCCTTGGGACTGCATAAGAGGAATAAGTTCCCTGGCTACGAACGGGAAGGTAACGAATACGGTAGCCAAGACGATTCCCGGCAGCGCAAAGACGATTTTGATATCGTGCTCTTCAAGCCAAGGGCCGAACCATCCGTTAGAGCCGTACAGCAGGATGTAGATCAAGCCCGCAATCACAGGGGAAACGGCAAAAGGAAGATCAATTAATGTGATTAGGACGTTCTTGCCTTTAAATTTAAATTTCGTAATGGCCCAGGCGGCCGCAATTCCGAATACGAGGTTAGCCGGCACTGCAATGGCCGCCACGGTAAGGGTCAAGCGGATAGCGGAAGCGGCGTCCGGATCAACCAAAGCCGCAGAGTAGACTTCCCATCCCTTGCGAAAAGCCTCCACAAATACGCTGATTAACGGCAATATTAATAGAAATCCAAGAAACATCGTTGCGACAGCAATCAGTATCCATCTGACCAGCGGGGATTCCGTGATATGCCGGGGTCTGGAGCCGGCTGTCGGATTTGACTTTACGGTGGTGGTTACATAGCCAGCCATAGCTTACTCCTCCTCTTCCCTTATGCCGTCGTCGTATGCCGATTCGTTCGCCACTGCAAGTAATTGATGACAAGAAGCATCAAAAAGGAGATGACCAGCATGACCAAGGCAATCGCTGTCGCACCTGCGTAATCGTACTGCTCCAGCTTCGTCATGATAAGAAGAGGGGCAATTTCCGTTTTCATCGGCATGTTGCCGGAGATGAACACTACCGAACCATACTCTCCCACTGCTCTTGCGAACGCCAGCGTAAATCCGGTTAATAACGGCGGCAGCAATTCGGGAAAAATGACCTTGCGAAACGTCCGCCATCGTTTGGCTCCCAAGCTGACAGCCGCTTCTTCCACTTCCTTTTCCAACTCTTCAATGACCGGTTGAACCGTCCTTACAACGAACGGAATGCCGATAAAGGTAAGAGCCAGCATTATACCTAATGGAGTGAATGCAATTTTGATTCCCATCGGTTCCAGCAGGCTTCCAACCCAGCCGTTTTGTGAATAGATTGTCGTCAGCGCTATACCAGCCACTGCCGTTGGCAGAGCAAACGGCAGATCAACCAGAGCGTCTAAAAATCGCCTGCCTGGAAACGTATAGCGGACAAGAACCCATGCCACAATAAATCCAAACACCGTGTTAATGAATGCGGCCCCAAGCGCTGTTCCAAAGCTGATTTTATAAGAGGCGACTACTCGCGGATCGGTAACCGTCTGCCAAAATTGCTCCCAGCCCATTCCGGATGTGTTGATAAATATAGCCGACAATGGAAAAAGTACGATCAAGCTTAGATACGTTACAGTAAAACCCATGGATAGACCAAATCCCGGGATAATACTGCGTTTTTTCAAACTCTTTGCCATGGGTCTTTCTCTCCTCATGCCGAACCTTGACCGGACAACTTCCAGTGGAAATTGTCCGTCAGGATTCACCTATTTCATTACGGTTTGTAAATCTGGTCAAACAAACCACCATCGGCAAAATGTGTTTTTTGAGCTTTTTGCCAGCCCCCGAAGAGCGGGTCATCAATCGTAATCAGGTTGATTTTCGGGAATTGGTTTTCATATTGTTTGGCTACGGACTCCAAACGTGGACGATAATAGTTTTTGGCCGCGATATTTTGCCCTTCTTCCGAATACAAATACTCCAAGTAAGCTTGTGCCACTTCACGTGTGCCTTTCTTATCGACGACTTTATCCACTACAGCTACCGGCGGTTCAGCCAGAATGCTCATGGATGGAACTACAATTTCGAATTTATCCTTACCGAACTCGTTAATGGAAAGGAAGGCCTCGTTCTCCCAGGCAAGCAGTACGTCGCCGATTCCGCGCTGAACAAAGGTTGTTGTGGAATCCCGTGCGCCGGAGTCCAGCACCGGAACGTTCTTATACAGCTTCTCTATGAATTCTTTCGCTTTGGCTTCGTCATTATTGTTTTTATAGTAGGCATATCCATAAGCGGCCAAATGGTTCCAGCGCGCGCCTCCTGACGTTTTCGGATTCGGCGTGATGACCTGCACGCCGGGCTTAATCAGATCGTCCCAGTCCTTAATTCCTTTAGGGTTACCCTTTTTCACAAGAAATACAATGGTGGAAGTGTAGGGTGAACTGTTGTTTTCCAGCTTGCTCTGCCAGCCTTCTTGGATGAGTCCTTTTTGTTGAATCGCATCAATATCATAAGCCAGCGCCAAGGTTACGACATCGGCTTCCAAACCGTCGATGACCGACCGGCCTTGTTTGCCGGAGCCGCCATGCGATTGTTTAAAGGTAACCGTTTGATTGGTTGTATCCTTCCAATGCTTGGCGAACGCTTTGTTATATTCCTGATACAGCTCGCGCGTAGGATCGTAAGATACGTTCAACAGCTCGACCGGAGGTTTGGCAGAAGCCTCGGGTTTGTTTTCTCCGCCTGCCGGGACCGTACCGCCGCTTGCCCCGTTATTGGTAGAGCCGGTGCTTCCGCATGCCGTAAGTCCTACTAAGGATAAGGCTAATACGCTAATCATGGAAAATTTGCCGAAAGACCGGATCACACCATTTTTTCTCGAATTACTCATAAGGAAACCCCTCCTGTTTTATAAGTATTGCTTATACTGAGATGATCGTTGAAAAATCCGGAAGCTTATGCCAAAATGGATAGAAGTGCTTTACCGTTCCGATTTTTAACTTATAATTCCGATAAACTTACTCAATTATAGGAAGTATATTAGCACCCGTGTAAATGGGTGTCAATCCTTTTTTTTCAACGAAAGGATCCCGATTTTTTAATCCTATCGTATGAATTTGATTTAAAAAACGCGATAAAATCCGTCTTTTTTCCAAAAAAATATCAAGTGGACAAAACCGGAAGGATCTTTTGCATGACAGATTTTCCAGGCCCGTGATTGCAAGCGTCTGTGCATTAGCCTAAACGCAAATTATTTCTTCCTATTTATAATTCAGGATGTATCGATCAGGCGAAAAAACGTTCGTCTTTAGTATTCAACTTTTTTCAATAATGGAAAAAACTATTGGTAAAAATGAGATTCTTTTATTTTTTTCACTTTATTGCAACTTTAAATCAATTGTAAAAACAAAAAAAGACCACGCAATCCTCTGCAAAAGAAGGATAACGGGTCGTCAGTGTTGACTTATTCGTTGAATTGCCATACTGCGTTGATTCTAACTGCCGTTCAGAAACGCCCGATCATCAATCGTGGACATCCTTCAGCAGCTTCCAAACCGGATCTGTCAGTAAAGTTTTATCCGCACTCAAATACTGCCCGGCAAACGCGCGAACCGGGTCGCCGGCATAAAACCGCTCATACAGCTCGTGCCTGGCGCCAAGCGGACTGCCAATCAAATCCCACGCCAGTTTGAACAACTGCACTTTCTTCTCCGCGCCCACTGTAGCGCCTTCAAAATACAAATCCAGCAGGTGGGCAATAGGCCCTTGAAATTCAGCAAGCGAGGATGGCGTCTGTACGAATCCCCCGCCGCCGATTTGCTGCAAAATATCGATGACCCGGGGGTAAAACCTCGTGCCAAGACTTCTTGCCGTATCCAGATACGTGGACTTCGGCACCAGAATTCCCGCTTCATCGGGCTGGGCCTGTATTTCCGAGGCAATTAACAGCGCCTTGATCGTATCGATCTGGGTCAAAAGCTCTCCCAGTTTCTCCTGAATGTGAAGAAACCCGTTCACGCCAATGGTTTCCGCCATCGCGAAGGCGACGCCCGTCACAAATTCCAGTTTGGCCGCAAACCTGACAACCGTTTGATGGAACGCAAGCGCATTAGCCGTCTTATTCGTACGCAGCTCCCAGACCGCCTCGGCATCTCCATACAGAAGAACCCTCTCCCAAGGAACGAGCACATCGTCAAACAGCAGGACGGCGTCCATTTCGTCATACCTGGAGCTGAGAATATGTTCCTTTTCCCTTGGATCCGCGAACGATTCGCGGCATACGATATGCAGACCGGCAGAATCCGCCGGCACGATCAAAGCATGAGCGTGCTTGCCGTAATCATTCATCAGCCGGTGAAAGGAGAAAATCAGAAAATCATGGGTATAGGGCGCTCCAGTCGCAATCATTTTTGCGCCGCGCAGGACGATGCCTTCGCTCGTTTCCTTCACCACATGCAGGTAGCGCTCGGCAATTTTTTTGTCATTCAGCCCTTTGGATCGGTCGATTTGCGGATCGAGCAGCGACGTGGTCAAAAACAGATCGCGGTCCCGCGCCGTTTGATAGTATGCAGAGATTTTGTCCGCAAACCGGTTATCGAGCCGCGACAATCGCTCCCGGCTCCCGTACCATCCGGTGACCATGGAACGGGCATAATCGGAAAGTCGGCTCATGACGCCATGCGTTTCCCGGGCCCAGTAATAGAAGGCCCTGCTGCGTGAGGATAAGTCCTGCAGCGTATAAGGCACAAGAAACGAGCTGTGCGCATATTTTCCCGTCTCATTCACCGGAAAACCGATTTCATTGCGTGTACGCGGGTCATCCAATAAATCGAATAACCCGCTGATGATCTTTAATGTTCCGTTAAAGGCCGGATGCTCATGCAGCTTATCAACCTTTTTTCCTTCCAGCCATACGTTCCGGTTGTCTTGTAAACTATCTATAAACCTTTTTCCCCGTGAAAGCATTGATGACGGTTCTCCTTTTTTTCTACAAGTAAGTGCCTAATACATCGCAAAATGCAGTTAAGTAGTGACGATCTGTGGAATCGAACCGTCCAAAACGCGGACTATCAATATCAAGTACCCCAATGATTTGCCCGCCGCTCAGCAAAGGAACGACAATTTCCGAATTCGAAGCGCTGTCACAAGCGATGTGCCCCGGAAATTGATGAACGTCATCGACGACAACGGTCTCCTCAAAGCTTACTGCGGTTCCGCAAACGCCCTTGCCGACAGGAATGCGAACGCATGCGGGCAATCCCTGAAAAGGGCCGAGCACCAATTCGCCGTCTTCCAGCAAATAAAAGCCGACCCAATTGATATCGTCCAGAAACTGGCGGAGCAGAGCCGCCGCATTAGCCAGATTGGCAATACGGTTAGGCTCTCCTTCCACAAGCTCTTTCAGCTGGCGCAGCAGCAAGGCATAGCTTTCCTCTCGCGTATCCGGATAAGTCACTTTCGTAAACATGAAACCACCTCGTCATCCCGGTCAAGATTGGCTAATTCGCAATGCCTGCTCCAGATCATACAGAATATCGTCAATGGCTTCCGTCCCCACGGACAGCCGGATGAGTCCCGGCGTAACCCCGGTTGCCAGCTGTTCCGCTTCATTAAGCTGCTGATGCGTCGTGCTGGCCGGATGAATAATTAACGACTTTGAATCTCCCACATTGGCTAAATGGGAGAACAGCTGCACCGCATGAATCAGCTTTTTGCCGGCCTCAACCCCGCCTTTAATGCCAAAGCTCAAGATGGCCCCTTGACCTTTAGGCAAATATTTTTGCGCCAGTGCATAGGAAGCGTGGCTCTCGAGTCCGGGATAGCTTACCCACTCGACGGATTCGTGGTTTTCAAGGAATCGGGCGACGGCAAGGGCGTTCTGGCTGTGCCGCTCCAGACGGAGATGCAGTGTTTCCGTGCCCTGCAGCAGCAGGAACGAGTTGAACGGAGACAGTGCGGCGCCAAGATCCCGCAGCAATTGGACGCGCGCTTTAATAATATAAGCTAGCGGACCGGCCGCTTCCGTATACACGAGACCGTTGTAGCTCGAATCCGGCTCCGTCAGTCCCGGGAACTTGCCGCTGGCTGCCCAATCGAATCGGCCGGAATCCACGATGACCCCTCCGATGGAGTTGCCGTGGCCCCCGATAAATTTGGTTGCCGAATGCACAACAATGTCCGCGCCGAAATCGATGGGGCGCAGCAAATAAGGGCTTGGGAAGGTATTATCCACAATCAGCGGTATGCCGTGCTCATGCGCAATGGCCGCAACCGCTTCGATATCCAGCACATCTCCCTTGGGATTGCCGATCGTTTCCGCGAAGATAGCCTTTGTTTTATCGGTAATCGCGCTTCGGAAATTCTCCGTATTGCTCGGGTCGACGAATTTCACCTGAATGCCCAGCTTAGGCAATGTCGTCGAGAACAAATTATACGTTCCGCCGTACAGGCTTGACGCCGAAACGATCTCATCTCCGGCAGAAGCGATATTCAAAATCGAATACGTGATGGCGGCCTGACCGGATGCGACGCCCAACGCTCCGGCCCCGCCTTCCAGCAGAGCAATCCGCTGTTCGAACACATCGGTGGTGGGATTGGTCACGCGCGTATAAATATTGCCCGTCTCCTGCAAGCCGAACAGGCTTGCCGCATGATCCGTATCTTTAAAAACGTAAGATGTGGTCTGGTAAATGGGTACCGCACGCGACAGTGTAGCAGGGTCAACCTGCTGTCCCCCATGAACGGCTAACGTTTCCGGCTGAAGCTGTCTTTCTTCTGACATACATATAACCTCCTCAAAATGGTGTGGGATATCCCTGTTCCGTCATCATATTTTATATTCATGATAAATGCCGTTCAGAAACCAGCTGCCCGTGTGGTGAAGCTTGAGGCGGGCCGGATCATGAAGCGTGTGGATGCGTACATTTCTCCAATGCCGGTCCAGATTGTACTTTTGATCCATCGATGCGGATCCGGCAACTTCAAACAAGGCGTTCGTCACCTCAATGGCAACTTCCGTTGCAAAATATTTGGCGGAGTCCACCGCCAACGTGGCCCGGCCCGCACTTTCGGCGTTCAGCTCCTGCTCCGCCTCATCGATCAATCGGGCGGCTTTCTCCAGGAGAGCCTCCGCCGCATGCAGACGTATGCCAAGCTCTCCGAACCTGCGGATTTGATCGGGATCATCCGAGGCTCGCTCCAGTCCGCTCTTCAGCGGGGGCCGGGTCTTTTCCCTGACGAACCAGGCGGCGTCCGCCAGCGCCGCCTGCGCGATGCCGACGTCGATGGCGGCATGCATGATTTGCCCGAATGCCGCGAAAATTTGTGGCGGCTCGAAAATTTTCCAATGCGGCAAAATATGAGCTTGGGGCACCTCCACATCGCGAAGAATGACGCTTCCGCTTGCCGTCGTGCGCTGGCCGACTCCGCTCCAGTCATCAATTACGGTGACGCCTTCTGCATGACGGGGGACCATGGCCGTAATCCGTTTATTCGATTCGTCCAATGCGGAGACGGGTATCCAGTGGGAGTACAGCGCGCCCGTGGCATAATACTTCGTTCCGGATAAACGGTATCCTCCTTTTCCATCGCTTTTTAACCTGGTCGACATTTCGTTATAGCTCTTCAAGCCCCGCTCGGCAAGCGCGTTTCCAAACTGCGCCCCCTTTAACACTTCGCTGAAGAAAAACGCCTTCTGCTCCTCGGTTCCGACCAGCTCCACTGTCTTTACGAAAAAATGATGGTTTTGCGGAATTTGTCCTAAAGATCCGTCCGCTGCGGAAATGATTTTGAATATCTCGGTCAGCGTGAAGACGGATATACCGGGACCACCGTACGCTTTAGGCACCATTAGCCCCAGTAGCCCGCTTGCGGCAAGCTGCTTCAACTGCTCAAAGGGCAGCTGCCGGTAGCGGTCACGGTCGGATTCGCCGTCCTTGATCCATGCCGCATACGATTTGGCGGCTTCGAGGGCCTCCTTGTCATCGGAGAGAATATGAGCCGGTGGCCGGTCGGTGAAGAAGCTGCGGGGAACATCGGCCAGCGCATAAGGCGATACCGGCTCCATACCGGGCAGTTCAATCTGTCCCGACTCGATGAGTGAACGCGATGCATGAAACCGCTGCGCGTCCAATACATCCTTCACCCCCGCATTCCGGGCGAGAAACCGGCGCGAAAACAAAAATTGTTTATACCGCTCCAGCGCTTCCAGCTTCTCGGTTGTAGGCTCCAAATCGAGCTGTGCGTGCAGGTTCGCGGAATACGCAACTTCTACGGCTGTCTCCGGTATACCCATTTCTCTGGCGATCAACCGGTTGGCCTCGGCCCTGTGCCCGATAGCCCACTGAGAAGCCGCAATGGCATGAGCCAATACCCGGTCCGCGGCCGCCTGCTGTTCGGCGGACAAACCGGCAGGTATCGTCAAGACCTGCACCTTGGCCGCAGAGAGGAATCCTTCCCATTGATCCGCACCTCGATGAAACCCTTCTAAAGGTCGTGCCCCAAGCCAATTCTGAAGCGCGAATCCCGAAATGCCGCTTACCAGGACGGCATCCGCCTCCCCGCGGAGCAGCGCCTCCATGACGCGCCGTGTGACGGCACCCCGGTCTGCAGCCTTTCCCGTATCCGTTCCCAGATCCTTTAAGGACACATCGTTCCGGGCTATTCCGGCACCGTACAGGGCAGATTCCAGATCATGCATCGCGGCCGCCCTCCACAGCTCATCGAAGGTTTCCTGCGCATAAGGAACTCCGATCACGGCCCCTCGAAGATCTTCAAGCTTACGCCGTTTGGAATCGGGAAGAACCAGAATATAATCACGCCGGTCTTGTATGGAAATACCCGCGATGGTACGGTCGTCTTCCTGCAAAATGGAGCCGATCGCCGAGAATGCATTTTCGTATCGAATGGAGAATGCTTCCTCCGAATGATCCCCAACCGTGAGCTCACCGCGTTCAGGCGCGTAGGTTAACAGGATGCCCCGGCGTCTAAAATCGACCTGGAGCTCCCCGATCTGCCACGCCAGTCCCAGCGCGCCGGGTATCGGATCATTCAATTTCGCCTGCGTATGAAGTTGAATGGACATTTGGCATACGGCCCCCTTAAGTCAAAGACGTTGTTGTTGTACGGCGGTATACGGAACCCGGATGCCCTTCCGGGAGCTGAACCGTCCCTTTTCCAAACAACCGCTCACGAAGAGTCGTTTCTTCATAGTTTTCCCTGAACAGCTTGCGTTTTTGAAGCTCGGGGACGACCAACTCCACAAAATCCTGCAGCGTGCCGGGAGAAAGGAACTGGGATACGTTGAAGCCGTCGATGCCGGCCTCCTCCACCCAATACTGCAAACGATCAGCTACCTCCTCGGCCGTACCGACAACGAACAAGCCCCGGCCGCCTATCGTGCCAAGAGTTTTCACCACTTCGCGGACCTTCAATTTCTTCGGACTGTGCTTCGTGAACTGGGCGGCCGAAGTCTGTCCGTGATCGGTCTCCACATACTCCAGATCGTCCTCCGGATCATATGCGGACAAATCGTAGCCGCTTCCCCCTCCGTAATGGGCAAGCACGCCCTCTACACTGTATAATCGGGCGTATTCCTCATATTTCCGCTGCGCTTCTTCCGTCGTCCGGCCGACAATCGTCGCAACCCCGGCAAACAGCTTGATATGTTCAGGATTGCGGCCGAACGCGCGGGCCTGCCGACGGATATCCTCGCCATACTGCCGCAGCCTGTCGACTGTCCCTCCTCCCAGGAACACCGCTTCCGCATGCTTTGCGGCGAAGGCCCGGCCACGGGCCGAGGTGCCGGCCTGATAGATGACCGGCGTTCGCTGAAGGGACGGTTGGCTTAAATGGGGGCCCGGAACTTTGAAATATTTTCCCTCATGATGAATGAAGTGAACTTTATCAGGATCCGTGTAGATCTGCTTTTGCACATCCCGGATCACGGCATCGTCCTCCCAACTGCCTTCCCACAGCTTATAACTCACATCCATATACTCTTCTGCGATTTCGTACCGCTCGTCATGACGCACCATATGCTCCAGCCCAAAATTTCTGGCGGCACTGGGCAAGTACGAGGTGACCACATTCCACGCGATTCGTCCCTTGGTCAAGTGATCCAGCGTAGACATTCGCCGTGCATGACCAAACGGATGCTCATAGGTGGTAGAGGAAGTAACGGCAAAGCCCAAATGCTTGGTCACGAGCGCCATGGGCGGGACGACGAAGAACGGATCGTTGCAAGGAATTTGCACGGATTCGCGCAGCGCCGTTTCGTCTCCCTGCTTATATACGTCGTAAACACCGACCACATCCGCAAGAAACAATGCATCAAACTTGCCCCGTTCAAGCAGCTGAGCCAGCTCCGTCCAATAAGTTATATCCGTGTACCGGTGCCGGGTGTTATCCGGATGACGCCATAAGCCGTGTGCCAGATGACCGACGCAGTTCATTTCGAAGGCGTTCAAATGCATTTTTTTGGGCATCGTACACACTCTCCTTACAGCCGTTTATCCAATTTGCGTACAATCAGGTTACCCGTAAATTGAAAGATTTGCACAAACAGCACCATAATGATGATCGTGACGAACATGACGTCGGTCTGATAACGATAATATCCGTAGCGGATGGCAAAGTCGCCGATACCGCCCCCGCCCACCAGACCGGCCACAGTGGAATAGGACAGAAAGCTGACCGTTACAATCGTAATCGAATTGGCAATGCCCGAACGGGCCTCCGTATACAGGACCTTCCAGACGATCTGGAACTTATTGGCCCCCATCGACTCGGCGGCCTCCACCACTCCGCGGTTGACTTCAAGCAGGATTTGTTCAATAAACCGCGCAAAATAAGGAACCGCATTGATGATCATCGGCACGGTAGCCGCCGTCGTGCCAAGCGCGGTGCCGACGATCAGTCTTGTAAACGGGATGATGGCGATCATCAGAATAAGGAACGGAAAGGAACGGATTAGATTGACAATGCCGTTTAAGATCACATAAAACCGCGGAGCCTTCAAAAACGATCCCGGTCGGGTAAGAAACAGCACCGTGCCAAGCGGCGTACCGATAGCAACCGCAATCGGAATGGTCAAAACAAGCATATAGAACGTTTCTCCGATCGCCTTCAGAAGCTCCGGCCAAGCATAAATAATGTTATCAAGCATAGGCCGCTTCCCTCGTTTCCAAGGAAATTTCATTCTTGAACAAGTACTGGGCGATCGGAGATTTGGGAGCGATGTTGCTTTCGCGCAGATTAAACTTCTCGACCACCCGTCCATGTTCCATGACGGCTACTTTGTTGCATATGGCTTTGACCACGTTCATTTCATGAGTCACGATGACGATGGTAATGCCAAGCTTCTCATTAATTTCCTTGAGTGACGCCAGAATACTTCCCGTCGTTTGCGGATCGACGGAAGAGGTCGGTTCGTCACACAACAAAATTTTCGGTTTATTGGCCAGCGCCCGGGCAATAGCGACCCGCTGCTTCTGCCCCCCGCTTAATTTGGCCGGATAGGTCTTGGCCTTATCCAACAAACCCACCATCTCCAGGCATTCCTCAATGCGCTGTTTGCGCTGCTCCTTAGGCACCTTGGCGATTTCCAGCGGGAACGAAACGTTGTCGTACACATTCAGATTGTTCAGCAAATTGAAATGCTGAAAGATCATGCCGATGGAAAGCCGTCTCTTGCGCAGTTCCCGGAGAGATAGCTGGGTTAAATCTTCCCCATTCACCAGCACAGAGCCCTCATCGGGTCTTTCCAGCAAGTTGATCATTCGAAGCAGCGTAGATTTTCCTGCCCCGCTGAATCCGATCAGACCAAAAATATCTCTTTCCTCCACCTTCAAGGATACGGAGGAAACCGCTTGAAGCGGACCTGTGGGAGTCGTGAACGTCTTGCCGACATTTTGAAAATGGATCATGGTTACCTCTCCTTTCGCGTGATCGGGTTAAGCTTATTTATTCAAATCGTCAAGAAATAGAATCGCGTCCCCGTATTTCGATGTATAGTAATCTTTAACCGCCTTGCTTTGGAAGGCTTTCTGCAATGCCTTGACCTTCGGTGAGCCAATCAGGTCGTTACGAACCGCTACAATCGATTTGTAAGGCAATCCTTCTCCGGTTTCGACCGCCAAGGAATCCTTTTTGGGATTCAGACCGATCTGAACCGCCGTACCGGCAAACAAGAATCCTACATCCACATCATCCAGCGTACGCTGCAGCATCAGCTGATCCACTTCCTTGAACTTAAAGTTATGCGGATTGTCGGTGATGTCCTTCAGGCTTGCATGGATGACTTCCACGCCATCCCTCAGCTTCAACAGGCCCAGGTCGCGCAGCATGAACAACGCGCGTCCGTTATTGGCCAGGTCGACCGGTATGCCGATGGTTGCACCGTCAGGCACTTCATCAAACGACTTGTATTTTTTCGAGTACAGCCCTGAAGGTGTGAATATGGTGTAGAACGCACGTGAAATATTTTTTAATCCATGATCGGCAACAAACTGATTAAAGTAAGCCTCGTGCTGGAAAAAGTTTGTGTCGGCCTGACCGTCATTCACCATTTTGTTCGGTTGAATAATATCGTTGACCACCACATGCTCAAGGATATAGCCGTCTTTGGCCAATTCTTCCTTTAGAATTACGGCGATTTCCCCGCTAAACCCGCTATCGCTCATAATATGCTTAATGACTTTGTCCTCGGATTTCCCGGCTCCCGCTTCGGTTTGCGAACCTGTTGTCGATGATGCAGGCCCGGCCGTATTCCCGCAGGCGGCAGTCAGGGAAAGCAATAGGGATATCATGATCAATGTAATGGCCCTTTTCACGACATATGACACTCCTTATCCTGTTTTTTGCGTATGCATTCGTATGAAAAAGAAAAGACATCCCGTTCCTTATGTACTTAAAGGATGGATGTCTCCAGTGAACTGGTCGGCATTGAATATGGGGGTGGGATAAGCATCTTTATTGCGGTATTGCGCAGCAGGATGATGATCAGGGAGCCGTTTGTTTCCCTGTCCGAACAATTTTTCGCGCAGTGTCCCTTCTTCGTAATCCAGCTTGTAAATGCCACGTCTCTGCAGCTCGGGTACGACCAAATCAATGAATTCGCGCAAGCTTCCCGGTGTGATGAGATGGGCTAGATTAAATCCGTCGATGCCGGTTAGCTCCATCTTCTCCTGCATATGGTCGGCAACCTCCTGAGGTGTTCCGGCGAACACCCAGCCTTGACCGCCCAGTGTACCGATCCTGTCCATGACTTCTTTGACCGTCAGCTTTTTGGGAGCAAAAGTCGTGAATTGGGCCGCTCTTGTCTGTCCATGATTCGTATTTTTGTATTCCAGATACGAGTCCGGATCGTATGCAGACAAATCATAACCGCTAGATCCGGCAAATTGCGCCAGAGCCGCCTCCCGACTCCACAGTGATGCATACTGTTCGAACTTTAGTTGTGCCTCTTCCTTCGTTTCGGCTACAATGACATTCAATCCCGTGAACATTTTGATGCTTTGCGGATCCCGGCCCAGCTTCTCGGCCTGATTGCGCATGTCCTCCACATAAAACCTTAAAGCCTCCGGCGTCTGTCCGCCGACAAATACGCATTCCGCGTGCTTTGCCGCAAAAGCTCTTCCCCGCTCCGAGCTGCCGGCCTGGTAAATCACAGGCGTGCGCTGCGGCGACGGTTCGCTTAGATGGGGCCCGGGTACTTTAAAATAGGTCCCTGCATGATGAATTTTACGGACTTTGTTCGGGTCCGTATATATATTGCGGTCGACATCACGCACTACCGCATCCTCGTCCCAGCTTCCTTCCCACAGCTTGTAGACAACTTGCAGAAATTCGTCCGCCAGCTCATAGCGTTCATCGTGTTTAATCATTTCATCCAGGCCGTAATTTTTGGCTGCATTAGGCAAATAAGAGGTGACAATATTCCATGCCAACCGGCCTTGGGTCAAATGATCGAGCGTCGAGAACCTTCTGGCATGGGCATACGGGTGTTCGTAGGTGGTCGTTACCGTGACCGCAAAGGAAAGGTGCTTGGTGACCAAAGCCATTGCCGGCACAATTAAAGCGGGATCGTTCAAAGGAACCTGCACCCCGTCGCGAATGGCCGGAGCACCGCTTTGCCGATATACATCGTAGATGCCTGCAACATCAGCCAGGAATAAAGCGTCGAATTTCCCCCTTTCCAGCAGTTGGGCGATGTCCACCCAATATTCCAGATCCTTGTAACGATGCCTTTGATTATCGGGATGCTTCCACAGGCCGTGAGAATTGTGCATGGCACAGTTCATATCGAATGCATTCATTAAAATATGTTTCCCCATCCTCACGCCTCCTTCGATAATATGGTATTATATGTTATATTTGTATTGTCCTGGGGTTTATATTAATACCTTATTTCCGATGTGTCAAGTAGGAATTTTATTTGCAAATAACTCCGTTTACTCTTATCGTTTATCCAAATATCTGGCTAAACGACTGCCGCTAATCTGAATCACACAAACTAAAACGATCATTACAAAAACGGTAGCGAGCATAATATCCGGTTGATAACGGTAATAACCATTGCGAACGGCAAAATCCCCGAGTCCACCCGCGCCAACAACACCGGCTATGGTAGAATAAGATATTAAAAGAATAATAATATTAGATAAGCTAACCACGATTCCTGATCTTGCTTCAACAAACATCACTTTCCATACAATTTGAAATATATTGGCTCCCATTGAAATAGAAGCTTCGATGACCCCCTTGTTTACTTCCACCAATGATTGTTCTATTAATCTGGCGAAGTATGGAATAATAGCGATCGAAAGCGGTACAGCAGCAGGGACCGTCCCGACGGATGTACCTACTAACAGCCGAGTAAACGGAATCACGGCTACAATTAAAATTAATAAAGGAAATGCGTTAACTAAATTAACGAATGAATTGAGAAGATTGAATAGATAGGATTGCTCCAGCAATTGCCCTTTTCTTGTTAAAAACAGAATGGTTCCTAAGGGAATTCCAAATATGATACCGGACGCTACCGAAATTCCTACCATGATTGCCGTTTCCTTGGCGGCTTCCATAATATCAGGGAGTTGTTGTATGATGTTGTCAAGCATTTAATTTCATCCTTTTGCCCTTATTCAAAATTAATTTAGCAATTTCAGACTTTGGATCATATTGCTGATCGGATAAAGTAAATTCCTCCAAAATGCTCCCTTTTTCCATTACGGCTACTTTATTGCAAATTTTTCTCACTACATCCATCTCATGCGTAACGATCACCATGGTTATATTTAGCTCCTGATTAATTTTCTTCAGAAAAGCCAGAATGCTTTCCGTTGTCTGGGGATCTAAAGCGGATGTAGGCTCATCGCACAATAAAATTTTGGGATTCGTTGCCAAAGCCCTCGCAATGGCAACTCTTTGTTTCTGACCCCCGCTTAAGCTGGATGGATATTGATCTGCTTTATCCTCCAATTGAACAATGGAAAGGCATTCTTCGATTATACTTTTACGTTTAACTCCTGGTATTCCGGCAATTTCTAATGGGAAAGATACGTTGTCATAAACGGTTTTATTATGAATCAGGTTGAAATGTTGAAATATCATGGAAATCGATTGCCTTGTATGCCGTAATTCTTTCTTTTTTAAAGTCATGATATTTTTTCCTTCGATAAGAACTTCTCCTTCATCGGGTTTTTCAAGAAGGTTAATGGTACGGAGCAGAGTCGACTTTCCCGCCCCGCTGAAACCGATAATCCCATAGATATCCCCTTTTTCTACATTCAACGATACGGATTTAATCGCTTCAAAGGTTACGCCCTTTTTAACTTTATATATTTTCTTTATGTTTTTTAATTGTATCATTTCATGACCGACCTCCTTTATTCAAATACAGGAATAATATCCCCCTCAAATGTTGTCTCAATAAATTTTTTAACATCCGGTGAATGCAGGACGGTTTTTAATTTTTCAATTTTTTCGTCATTTTGGTTATCGGCTCTGGTAGTAATAACGCCAATAAATTCAGATGTCGAGTCTTCCGCCAGTAGCGCATCTTTTAAATGAAGCCCCACAGCGGTTTGATAACCGCCTAATATAAACGCCAAATCTACATCATCCAGAGATTTGGCCGACATCCCTTGATCCAGTTCCACAATTTTGAAATTTCTCTTGTTTTCAATGATATCTTTTTTGGTAGCCGATAATCCTACCCCTTCTTTTAATTTGATGAATCCATGTTGTGCCAGGAAATCAAGCGCTCTTCCGTTATTGGAAGGGTCTTGCGGTATACTGATTGTTGCCCCGTCGGGAATATCGTTTATGTTTTTATAACGGTTAGAATAAAGTCCGGAAGGCCAAGCCAACACTTTAATTGCTGCAACCAATTGAGTCCCGTGTTGTTTGTTGTAGGATTCCATGTAAGGAATATGCTGAAAAGCGTTGGCATCCACACTTTTATCATTCACGAGTTCATTCGGCTGAATAATGTCATTTACAAATTGGATTTTTAAATCGATACCTTGCTCTTTCAACTTGGGTTGTATATATTCGAGTATTTCCGGAAAACCATTAAACGAAGGATTCGTTGCTATCACTAATGTATTCCCTTTTACTTCACCAGCATTAGTGGCTGCCTGCCCGCAGCCGCTTACCAGAACCATCAAGCTAATGATTAAACTAAAAAACGAAATTCTATTCATGTTCTCCTCCAAAAACTTCTGTTATTTTTTATAAATCTTTTTTCAGGATGGTGCATCACTTTAGTTCCATAGATCATCCGTAATTCCTACAAGTTTTTTCCCGATCATTTCACGCGCGATATGATTAGACGGCCCCATGGCGATACCTGCGCGGGCATCCCGGTATAACCTCTCCAGCGTTCCTTCGCGGTAGCCGAATCCTCCGCTTACATCAAGTCCAATTTGGGCAATCTCGTTTGCTGCATCGGAAGCCAATACTTTAAATTCAAGCAAACTGCTTTTCAGTTCTTCCGGAGCGTATTTTTCTCCGCTTTCCAGCCATTCATCCAGTTGTAAAGCCAAATCTTTCTGCCAGGCCTGCAGGCCGGCCGTTAAAATTTTCGCTTTTGCCAATTGACTGCGAATAATTTGATAATCACTTAATGCCTTATTCACGTCTTGATGGACTTTCCGCTTGGCGTAAGCGAGTGTTTCGTCCAAAATCCCGATAGCGGTTCCGGTCCATGTAGCCCCTAAGCCAATCAAGTAAGCAATACCGTTTTGAACAATTTCCTTTCCCTCGCCTTCTTCGCCTAAACGATCCTTTTCATCTACATAAACATCCCGAAGACGAAGCGAAGAGCTGTGATTTCCGCGCACTCCCATTGCGGACCATTCTCCGGGTTCTATCCCTTCTTGATGGCCATCCACGATAAAATAGGTGATGTCATCCGGCGATTTGGCATTTGGCGTTTTCGTCTGGAATACATAAAAATCCGCAAATCCGCTGCTCGTAGTAAAAGACTTTTGTGAATTAATAATATAACCGTTATCCTTTCTTGCGGCTTCACTCAGGTTGTACCAGTAATGGCCTCCGGTCGCTCCTTCGCTGGTCGAAGTCGTTCCGAACTTTCCGCTGCGGACAGGTTTCAACCAACGTTCCCACTGCTCCTCATTTCCGTGGGCGTATATCGTACGGGCTGCCTCAACATGCATGGTGTAGATTAATGCGGTGGAGGGGCATGCCTTCGCAATTTCCTGTACAGCAATCCCAAAGGCCGAATAGTTTAATCCCCATCCCCCTAATTTTTCCGGCAGTAAAATGCCGTTAAATCCCTCCTTCGCAAGAGCGGCAATATTTTCACTTGGAAATTCTTTATTTCTATCAATACGATCTGCATTGGGGCGGATCACTTGTTCCACAATTTTACGAATGTTTTCACGTACTTCATCGAGTATCAAAGCGGCATTGTTTTTATTTTCAGAAATAATTCCCGACATAAGGCTGCAAGCCTCCTTTTATATAATTTCTCTGGCAAACCGTACCTGCTCCGTACTTTTGGCGTTAAGCGTCCTCAGATTGTCCCTCAATGTTCCGTTTTCAACATATTCCGTCCTTGCCAACCCGCGTTTTTGTAAAATCGGCACCACCAGCTCCACAAACTCTTCCAACGAACCGGGCATATAGGCCGGGCTTAAGAGAAAGCCGTCCCCTCCCACCTCGTTCATTGTCTCTTCCATCCAATCGGCTACTTGCTCCGGCGATCCAACCAACTGGGGAGTCATGACGCCTCGGCCGTGTAACATCCCTGCCTCACGAATGGTCGCATTTGCAGAGCTGCTGTGTTTATAAGCGTCAATCATTCCCTGAATCCCCGGCACTTTTAAATCGGCAATGAATTCGTCAAGACCGTGTTTGGATAAATCGTAGCCCAAGTGTCCGGACAAGATCGTCACCCCCGCTTCGGCCGGAACGAGAGCATTGTGGAGTGCGGCTTTGGCACGGGCGATGTCCTCCGTCTCTCCAACAAACACTTGCAATCCAAAACAAACCCTGACATCATCCGGGTCGCGCCCAACTTTCACTGCCTCTTCTTTTAAACGATGATAATAAACCTTCATGGCTTCGCGATCGGGCTGAAGGGTAAAAATAAGCTCGGCGTGCTTGGCGGCAGATTGGATCCCGCGAGTCGATTGACCCGCCTGAAGGATGACGGGGCGCCCTTGCGGGGAACGATCAATATTCAGCGGGCCTTTGCACCTAAACCATTTCCCTTCGTGGTGAATCGGATGCACTTTTTCCGGATCGGCAAAGATATTATTTTCCGCATCCATCACGATCGCATCCGGCTCCCAGCTTTCCCATAACTTGTAACATACCTCCATATACTCATCCACCCGATCATAGCGCTGATCGTGGGATAAATGGTATTGTTCGACATTCAACCCAAGGTTTTCGGATGCATTCTTATGAAAAGCGGTGACGACATTCCAGCCGACACGTCCGCGTGACAGGTGATCCAGCGTGGCCAGTTTTCGCGCAAGAATGTATGGCGGATAACCCGCCACCGAGAACGTCATGGTCAGGCCAATATGTTGGGTGACCGCACCCATAAATGACATCAAGACCGACGGTTCATAGCACGGCACTTGCGAAGCATAGCGCACGGCACTTTTGTAGCTGTTCTCATACTCGGAATAAATGCCTTCCGTATCGGCAAAAAATACGGCATCGAATTTGCCTCTTTCGGCGATGCGGGCAATCTCCTGCCAAATCTCCGGACGATTCCATTGAAAAGCATTCGTCATCGTCATATTCCGCGGATGTTTCCACGTTGCGCTGCTGTGATGAGTGACAGGCGGCATCATATACTGGAGCAAGTGCATTTTCTTTTTCATGAGTTATTTCCCTTCTAGAATTGTAAGGAAAAACGATTTCGATATTGGCGTCCCGGGTGGTGGTCCGGCAATTGGTCATAGCCGAATAAGTTTTTCCGGAAAGTACCTTCCTCATAATCTTTACGGACAAGACCCCGCGATTGTAAGACCGGAATCACATGATCCACAAAGTCTTCAAATGTACCGGGCGTTACCGCATAAGCGATATTAAAGCCGTCAACTCCCGTTTCATCTATCCATTGTTCCATGATGTCAGCAATTCTTTCCGGTGTGCCTACGCCTACCAGGCCCATTCCCCCGACCCCTACGAAGTCGGCAACCTCTCCTATGGTCCATTGCTTGTTTGGGTCGATTTTCGTAAATGTTTCAATCGCAGAATGAATCGCATCGTTTTTTACATATTGAATTTTGTCATCCGGGGCGTATCCGGCAAAGTCTACACCGGTCCACCCTCCGAATAATGCCAGGCTGCCTTCATAACTGACATAGCTTTGATACTCACGGAACTTCGCTTCCGCTTCTTCTTGTGTACGTCCAACAATGGGGGTAAATAAGGAAAGAATCTTGATTTCCTCCGGATTGCGGCCGGCCTTTTTGGTCTCTTCACGCAATGCCTGCACAAATGTTTTGCCGATTTGTTCGGTTGGAACGCTAATAAACACAAGTTCGGCATGTTTAGCTGCAAATTGGCGGCCTCTTTTGGAAGCACCCGCTTGAAAAATGACCGGTGTCCTTTGTGGTGAAGGTTCGCATAAGTGTGCTCCGGGCACCTTATAATATTTTCCTTCATGTCGAATATCGTGTACTTTCCCGGGATCGGTATAAAGCTTTTGTTCTTTATCCAATACGACAGCATCGTCCTCCCAGCTGCCTTCCCAAAGTTTATAAACAACCTCCATATATTCATCAGCAATTTCATAGCGTTCATCATGGTTGATTTGTTGATCCAGCCCAATATTAACCGCAGCACTGTTCAAATAAGAAGTAACGATATTCCAGCCGATACGCCCTTTGGTCAGATGATCCAGCGTAGACATACGCCTTGCAAAAATGTAAGGATGCTCATAGCTTGTGGAGGCCGTAAGTCCAAAACCTAAATGTTTTGTCACTTGGGCCATGATAGGCACGACAAAGGCCGGATCATTAACGGGAACCTGTGCGCCCTGGCGTACCGCCGGGTCACGCGCCCCCCGGTAAACATCATAGGTGCCTAACACATCGGCAAGAAAGATGGCGTCAAATCGTCCCCTTTCCAAAACCTTGGCTAAATGGGTCCAATATTCCGCATCTTTATAGGTTGATGATTTGTCCTTCGGATGTGACCATAGACCCGGAGATTGGTGTCCTGCGCAATTCATATCAAAAGCGTTCAAATATATTCTTTTTTTTGTCATGTCCATTTCCTCCCGGCTATTTTCATTCTATGGATCTGCAGTTTGACCATATTTATCAGGAATAAGCGCTCGGGATTGGATATTCCCCGGTTAACAGCCATTTCCCGATATTTTTTCGCTTATATTCAATCGGGTTATGAAGAGAATGAAGACGAACATTTCGCCAGAACCGATCGAAGTTGTTTTTTCTTGTCGCGGAGCGCGCCCCCATGACTTCAAAAATATTGCTTGTCACATTTAGCGCCACCTTTGTGCCAAAAGCATTGGCCGCACCTGTAAACAGAACCGTTTCCCCCCGTTCCTCCGCGGTCAGCGACCGGTCTTTCGCCCAAGCTTCGTCTACTTTTTCACCGGCTTTTTCTACCAGCTGCACGGCCGCTTGAACATCAATCCAAAAATCGCCATAACGACGTTGAATAAACGGATCATCTATCGCCTGTTTATAATCGGTCAGGTACCAGGGGCGCGATTTGGAAAGGGTATAATTCCTTGCTTCTTCCAATGCCCCTTCCGCACTTCCTACAAAAACATTGGCCAAAATAATTTGTGAAAGGATAGCATCCAAAGTAAAGAAAGCAGTACCTTCGGATTCGGATTTATCTAAAACTTCCTCCTTTTCCACTACTACATTATCAAAGGAAACGGAACCGCTGTCCGTTTGCCTTTGACCAATCCCATCCCAATCGTTATTCACCGTTACACCTTTTCGGGCAGTTGGAATCATCCCTGCATACGCTTTTCCATCCTCGGGATTTTCCCACAAAATTAACAGACGGTCCGAATCCCGGGAGCCGGTACTAAATGTGTTGTAGCCGTTCAGAATAAAACGGTCGCCTTCTTTTTTCCCAATTAAAGTAGGCTCGATGGGATTAAACGAATTTCCCCAAAACCAATTGTTTTTCGCCGATTCCGTATAAAAAAACTCCTTTTGTTTTGCCGTGCCCGCAAAATGCGGTGTGACTAAATGCAAAAAATGATAGCCGTATAAGTGAGCAAGCGAAGCATCGGTTTTTGCCAATTCACGAACGATGCGGAGCACCAGGGACCAGGGCTGCCCTTCGCCGCCGTATTCCGCAGGAATTAAAATGGTTAGCAGTCCGCTTTTTCGCAACGCATCCCGCTGTTCTTTAGCAGTACCACCGGCTAGTTCGCGTTCTGGCGCATCTTTTGCAAACTCTTTGGCAAGTAAAGCTGCTTTTTGCAGGAAGACATCCGGTTCTTTGACTACAGTCGTTTTCATGGTTCTCCCTCTTTCTCGTATATTTTATTTTTATAGACATCATCAATGGATCATCGCGCAATGGCCTGCATTGCAAAAATTTCTCCATTAAAAAAGAGGATTTCAATTCAAGCCATGCTTTGAATTGAAATCCTCTAGTCGTCTAGTCGGCATTTTTGAAATTATACTAAATTAATTAATCCTATGTGTCAAGTAGGAATACTTCTTGAAAATGGATGCTGTTCCTAGTAAAATTTGTTCCAAGCCAACGGGCGGTTTCTTGCAGAAACCGACCTTTTGGCGACCGGCCCAAAGTTTTGGACAATGGATTCGAGGAGGGAAACAGGTGGAAAAAGACATGAACAAGCGTTTTTCTTTGGAAGAAAAAACTCGTTTGCTTTGGAATGCTTGGCAGGAAGACAAAACCATAAAGGAGCTGGCTTCAGAGCTCGGCGTCCGGCCGGAACAGATTGCCCGGTGGAAACGCGACATTTGCGATCAATTGAAAAAATCCATGGATAACGCCGGCTGCGAAACCAATGAACAGACCGATGCAGAGAAATTAACCGCCCAGCTTGAATGGCTGAAGAAAGCATTGGCCTCCCACCTGTCCCGTAAGGAAAGAGCGGAACTGATCGACAGGTCTCCGGATGCCCTGCCCCTAAGTACGCAAACCCGGCTGCTCGGATTAAACAGGTCCAGCTTATATTACCGGCCCGTTCCCCGGAAGGAATTGATCAAGAAGAGAGTGGCGGAGGTGCAAAGCCTTTACCCGTATTGGGGTTCCCGGCGGATCGCCAAGGCGCTTCAGCGGGAGGGTTTGAATGCAAACCGCTCAACGATTCAACGGTACATGCAGGAGACGGCCCCTGAAATCTCCGTGACAACCACGGCGTCCGGCCAGGATAAACGCAGTCTGGAATACAGCTTGTACGCCTATTTGAACCAACGCGCCAATCAAAGCTCTGCAAATGAAATCCTGGAAATGGATATCCCTGCGGTCCGCATGCAATATGGCTGGATGGATATTTATGGCGGCTACCACTAATCGATTGTCTAAAATTTTAATACCGTCTTGTAATATTGGAGCAGTTTCATACCATTGACTTTATTCTTTTTTATCGAACCGGATCTTTATGATAAAAAAATAAAATGGAAAAAGCGCCGAACAATGCGGAAAAAATGACGACGACGCCTACCATTTCGGAATCATTTTTATCCTTGTCTGAAACCATATTGACTACATATACTGTCTTTTTGTCATACAGCGATGCTTTACCTCCATCCAGTCCATTCATAAGATTATCGACTGTAATCTTGTCCAGCTTCACAAGCTCTTTCCCTTTGTCCGGTTGAGGCTTGGCGGGTTGAACGCCGCGGTTTGACGGAGCTTTGTCAGTGATCGAGATAGCTTGTGTCTTGTCATCGTAGGCAACATTCTGATGTAAGCTTTCTGCAATAAAACGCAAAGGAACCATCGTGGTTTGATTGATCATTACGGCAGGCTGTTCCAAGGGTACCGGTTGGCCGTTTACTGCTGCGACGTTATGATCTATGGTAAGCTGAATCGTATCCGATATAGTATGGATGTCCCCTGAAAAATGCATTACTGATCGAAATGCCGCCTTGGAATCAAGTTAAGCCGGCCTCAAGCTTGACATCTCGAACTAGTTTATGCAATACTCCGTTACAATACAGGAGGCCTAACTATGAACAAAGATCAAATCCGATGGATCTTCTTCGATCTTGGGGAAACGCTGATCGACGAATCAGCACCCATATCCGAAAGTATCCGTCAATTTACCGAGCAAGCCGCTCTTTTGGGCTATACATTTCGCCCCGATCAAGTACAAGCCGCTCTGCAGGAGGCTTACCGGAAGTTCGCCCCATTTCCGATGCGCAGTGTGATGGAGGCATGGGTTCCCTCGGAAGAGCATCGGGCGCAAATCAAGCGGGGCATGACGTACCGGAAAAATATGGAGCGCCCATTTCCGTCGGCCTTGACCCTCCTGCAGTCCTTGTCTCGACAGTACCGTATCGGCATCATTGCCAATCAGGGGCCCGGCACGCCTGCAAGACTGGAAACCTACGGCTTCTCTCCTTATATCTCCGTTTGCTGTGCATCGGCCGAGGCGGGCATGGAAAAGCCCGATCCCCGCTTTTTCCTCATGGCTCTGGAACAAGCGCAGTGCCGGCCGAAGCAGGCGGTCATGATCGGCGACCGGATCGATAACGATATCATCCCCGCCAAGCGTCTGGGCATGAGCGCGATCTGGGTCCGGCAGGGAGACGCGCGCTTTCAGCCCATTCCCGCTGGAGCTGAAGCCCCGGACGCCATCTGCGAAACGATTGATGAAATACCGGCTTTGTTTATACCGTAAGTCCGCATACCGAACCGAAGCGACGGTAAGACGGTAGATTCCTAGAATGTTGTACTGCAAACGAATAAGCGTATTCGAAAAAAAACTCGAATACGCTTATTCGTTCAAGTGGTGAAAAATGTATCATCGTCCCTCTCATTTTAAAACAGTAATTTATAAATTACATACCCTATAAGCAATATTAAAATTAAAATTCCGGTGCCTTTCCATCCCAAACCGCCAACGAGATCAGCTAAATTTCCAAATTCAGCACGATTTACTCCATCACTAAACGCACCAGCAGGATTTTTTTTTAATTCTTCTCGTCTTAAACGTTCTCTTGTTTCTTCAGGCGATTCTTTACGAGAGTCCAAATTACCCGCCTCCTGATAATAACCTGCCCTTTTCTTCACTGCGAGCAGCTTGTTTTTCTTTCATTATAGAATATACTTCTACAACTATTCCCAAATACCTTGTTAAGCGATTTGATTTTATACTAATAATGTTTGATTGCCGCATATCTTTTGTCTATACCAAATCAAACGGAGTAGCGTAGTATAAATCATATCTCATAAAGGGGGTTGACAACATATGGCAAAGAATCGCAAAAAAAGAGTTATCGTCGTTAAATTAGGGCTTGCTGAACAAGATTAGTTCCATCTACACCCAACGCAAGTCTCTAAACC
>NZ_JALJRM010000013.1:0-130813 GCF_024519685.1 Paenibacillus sp. Pae15
CACGGCAACGTGTGGAGCTGACGAATACTAATCGGTCGAGGGCTTATCCAAAAAAGCACATGAAGATGATCAGCGGCTTGGTTTCGATCCAGTTTTCAGGGCACAAGCCGCCTTGAAAGTGAAAATGCGATGTTTCCTGGCAGAAACATCAATACGTTTGGTGATGATGGCGGAAGGGAACCACGCGTACCCATACCGAACACGACCGTTAAGCCTTTCAGCGTCGATGGTACTTGGACCGCAGGGTCCTGGGAGAGTAGAACGTCGCCAAGCGATATTCCCCGATAGCTCAGTTGGTAGAGCACTCGACTGTTAATCGAGTTGTCACAGGTTCGAGTCCTGTTCGGGGAGCCATCTATTCCATAAAGTAATCTCATAGAAATACATATTATCGGGGCCCGTTGGTCAAGGGGTTAAGACACCTCCCTTTCACGGAGGTAACAGGGGTTCGAATCCCCTACGGGTCATTATGTGAACGCTTAGCTCAGCTGGGAGAGCATTACCTTGACAGGGTAAGGGTCGGCGGTTCGATCCCGTCAGCGTTCACCATATCCTATCGCGGGGTGGAGCAGTCCGGTAGCTCGTCGGGCTCATAACCCGAAGGCCGCAGGTTCAAATCCTGCCCCCGCAACCAATACGCGGAAGTGGCTCAGGGGTAGAGCATCGCCTTGCCAAGGCGAGGGTCGCGGGTTCGAATCCCGTCTTCCGCTTCAGTAATGAATTTGGAGATCAGGATGAGAACCCAAATGGGTTCGTCGGAGCATCAACTTTTTAGGAATACTCCGCAGTCTCGGAGTGTAACGGAGAGTATCCCGTCTTCCTCTCCATCGTCAATATGTGCCCTTAGCTCAGCTGGATAGAGCGTTTGACTACGAATCAAAAGGTCGGGAGTTCGAATCTCTCAGGGCACGTAGTGAAACAAAGTGAACTGAGATAGATGAGAAGGGTAAGAGTTCGTCGGGCTCTGCTACGGTAGGAATCACATCACAGTCGGCCTGAAGGGCCGCATCTCTCAGGGCACGTAGTGAACTTAAGTATGATGAGAGTGTCGGTGCTGCAAGTTTTCGTAGAAAGCACATTGCTTCAGAAGGCTAGCATCGCAATCGGTTGAAATGCTGCATTCTTAGGACACTAAGCAATCCATTTAAAATCGTGTGGAAAGCCGCAGCGGTACAAGTCCGTCTACCGGCATAAAATATATTATCGGGACGTAGCTCAGCTTGGTAGAGCACCTGGTTTGGGACCAGGGGGTCGCATGTTCGAATCGTGTCGTCCCGACCATTATTTTTAGATAAAAGATAAGCTGCGTATACACGCAGCTTTTATGTTTTTATATATGTCTGTTTATTCAGTCTTGATACAACATCTATTACTGTGTACTATACTGACCTCTATTGCGCTGATTTTCAAACTAACCGATGCCGCGCCCCCCTGGTTTCGCACCTGCCCGCTGGCTGCAGTCGCCCTCCCACAAAAAAGATGCCGTCCTCTTCGGACGGCATCTTCCATAGATATTAAGCTTTCTTCACTGACCATAAGGATTCGATTTCCTCGAGGGATTTGCCCTTCGTTTCGGGTACAATGCGCCAGGTGAAAATGAAAGTGAACAAAGACATCGCGCCAAAGATCCAGAAGGTAATCGCCGGCCCTGCGGAACTCAGCAGGGGTGGAAACGACTGGGATACAACGTAATCCGCCGCCCACAGCGCCATGGCCGCAATCGCCGTAGCTTTCCCGCGGATACGGTTCGGGAAAATTTCGGACATAATCACCCATACGACCGGCCCCAGAGAGATGGCGAAGGAGGCCACATAAAGCAAAATAAAGATCAATACCACTGGCCCGAAGGTATTACCCGTGTGAAAAGCCAAGCCTATAACAAGCAGGCACAGCGTCATTGAGGACGAACCGACCAGCAGCAGTACTTTGCGCCCAACTTTGTCAATCAGCCACAAGGCCAGAATGGTGGAAAGAAAATTGATCAAACCGACCAGAATGGTCTGGATCAGCGAGGCATTCGTACCTGCGCCTGTTGCTTTGAAAATTTCGGGGGCATAATACATAATGGCGTTAATTCCTGTGATCTGCTGAAGAATAGCCAGCCCTACCCCGACAATCAAGGCGATCCGCAGCCCGGGATTAAACAGCTGCCGGATCGATCCGCTTTCCTGCTTGAACGATTCCTTGATATCCAATACTTCCTGTCTGGCCAAATCTTCGCCATGAATCCTCAGCAGAATCGGCAGCGCTTCTACCGGTCTTCCCTGCTTGATTAGCCATCTGGGGCTTTCAGGTACGAAGAAGAGCAGAACCAGGAACAGGAATCCGGGAATGGCGCCTACGCCGAACATCCACCGCCAAGCTGTGGAGATTTGCCAAGCCTCGTCTCCGGATCCGGCAATCCACAAATTCACGAAATACGTAAGAAAAATGCCGGTAACGATGGCCAGCTGGTTCAGTGCGACCAGACGGCCCCGGTATTTGGCGGGTGCAATTTCCGCATTATAGAGCGGACATAAGGTGGATGTAATACCGATGCCGATTCCGCCGATGATCCGGGCAACAATATAACCGGTGAAAGTTGCCGGGATAGCGGAGCCGATCGAGCCGATGATAAAAAGAATCGCTGCGAAGATCAGCACTTTTTTCCGGCCAAAGCTGTCGCTCAGCACACCGGAGGCTGCAGCTCCGACAATACAACCGATAATTAGACTGGAAACGGCCCAGCCGACCTGCAGATTGTTTAAGTGAAATTTTTGTTCCATAAAACCAATCGCACCGGATACCACAGCCGTATCGAATCCGAATAATAAACCACCCAAGGCGGCAACCATGGAAACAAGCGTTACAAACTTTATGCTCACTTGTTCATTCGGTTTGTTGATCGTCAATTCCAAGTTTCTTATCTCCCTTCCAACATTCCGTTTTTTATATATCCCTTGGTTTGACTTTGACCTTGTCTCTTGTTCAGAAACGAACTTCATTATATCATGGGGAGCTTTGGACTAAGGGAGAAATCACCTTCACTAATCTGTGGTCTTTCCGCATTTAATTTGCACGAGCCGCTTTTTTTCGTGATTTGATGAAAAACTAGCACATTCTTGTCCTGCAAACATAAAAAAATCCATGCGTAATAGACATGGACGTTAAGATGAAGCCTTATCTGGATTGGCCGCGATACTCGGTCGGCGTAACGCCGGTGATTTTTTTGAAGACCCGGCTAAAATAGTTCGGGTCTTTATACCCTACCATAAAGCAGATTTCCTTAAGGCTCAAATGATCCGAAGCCATCAGCTCTTTGGCTTTAGCAATTCGCAAACCGGTGACAAAATCAATAAACGTTTCTCCAAACCGCTGTTTAAATATTTTGCTGAAATAATGGGGATTCAGATGGACGAAGTCCGCCACTTCTTCAAGGGATAGATCCTCGGTGTATTTTCCCTGTATATAGTTCTTGGCTCTTTCCAGAACGGTCAAGGTTTGCTGTTCGCGTTCTTCACGGATTCGCTGCAAAGCGGAAATGACGTAGGAGCGGTGAGGCGTTTCCATGGTTAAAGGCGACTTTTCCCGCTCGGAGATTCCATGGCCGCCTCCATGCTTCAACTCGTCAAAGTGGCATACCGTTCCGCCGTGTTCATAATAGGTAGATGCAAAAACCGCTTCAAAATAAGATTTGCGCAGTCCTTCCGCCCCGTTCCGGGCTGTTCCGATGCCGACTGAAACCGCCAAATCGAGCTGACGATCAGCCAAAGCACACAGCTTTTCTCCATACCGTTTCGTTTCCTCTTTCCATTGGTCATCCTGGATCCCGGGTGTTTTTCGCATGAAAATCGCCATATGACGGTCAATCAATGAGCTGACAATGCAGGTCGCTCCATGCGTCTTGGCGTAGCTGCGGATAATATCGTATATCTTCTTCTTGTCCAGAGTATAAACGTCCTCCGGAAAAGCGACCACGACCGCACAGCCTTGATCGAGAGGAAAGTCGAGCCAATCGGACAACTCCTCGACGCCCGTATCCAAAATTTGATCGACCATGAACATGAGCGCCAGCTCATTTTCTACCATCGGCAGCAGCTGCGATACTTTGTGCCTGAGTTCCAGTTCATCCGTTCGCTTGCGCTTCTCCAGCTCCAACTCCCCGACCAGCTGTTCGAGCGTTTTAACCACTTGTTCGCGCCGAACCGGTTTGACGAGGTATTCTTTGACGCCGAGCGAAAGCGCCTCTTTGGCGTAAGCAAAATAATCATAGGCCGTGACCAGCACAAACTTCGTATCCGGAAGACGTTCCTTGATTTCCCGTATGGCCGCCAGCCCCTGGATACCGGGCATATTCACATCCATCATCACGATATGCGGACGATACTCCTCGGCCCGCTCTATAGCCATCCGGCCATTCTCGGCATGGATAACCTGGAATGTATCCGGCAGCATATGCTGAATGATCCATTCCAGTCCTTCCCGTTCCAAATCCTCGTCATCCGTGATCAATAGCCGATACATGTTTTGGGGTACCTTCCTTTCGATAGGGAATGATCATCGTCACCGTTGTTCCTTTTCCCGGCTCGCTATCAATGTCGACAAGCGCTTGCTGTCCGTAAAATAACTGCAGCCGTTTGAACACATTTCGGGTTCCGATGCCTGCAGAGTTCTTTTTATCGCTCTCCGCTTCCATCCGCAGTAATGCCTGTCTGACTTCCTCACTCATTCCGCTCCCGTTGTCAGATACCGTGATACGTATACCTTCCGGAGCACGCACAATGTGAAGACGGATGACGGCTCCTTTCTCCATGCCTCCAATCCCGTGTACGAACGCATTTTCTACAATGGGTTGAAGCGTCAGGGAGGGAATGGGCTCCTGCAGCACGGATTCGTCGATATCCATCTCGATGCGGATCCGGTCCCGAAAACGGGCCTTTTGAATCGTAATGTATTCCTTCACGTTTTCAAGCTCATCCTGAAGGGTGACCGGCTGATCGAGATTGCGCAAATTATAGCGTAGGAGATTCGACATGGAGATGATCAGATCACTTGTTTTTTCCGCACCTTCCAGCAGAGCCAGTTTGGAGAGCACGTTGAGCGAATTAAACAGAAAGTGGGGGTTTATCTGGCTTTGCAGCGCCTGCAGCTCTAATTCTTTGACCAACCGGTCTTTTTCCAGACTTTCTTTGTCTTTTTCGATCAACGTTTTCAGATCGGTCGACATTTGCTTAAAGGCATTCGATAATAATCCCAGTTCATCGCTCGAGCGAATTGGCGCAGGATCTACAGGCAGGTTTCCCTTGGACATCTGTTTGGCCATATCGACAAGGCGGCCGACAGGAACGGTAATGCTGCGGGAAATCCAGACCGCAAGCACGATGCTCAACAGCGTATTGATGACGAAGACGGCCGCGCCCAAACGGTTCATGAGCGCATTCTCATTTTGAATTTGCTTGTAGACCGGCTGATAGTAGCCGAGCTCCAAATCGACGAGACGCTGCGCCTCCTCACGGATAAAACCGGTCGTCTTCTCCGCCTCCCCGTAGTGGTCCAGCGCGGCGCGCGGCAACTGGGCTTCCGCTGCGGCGAGTGCGGCCTGCTCCTGCTCCAGAAGTGTGTCCAGCATATGCACGTAGCCCGTCAGTGTCGAAGCAGGGAGAGAGGGGCTTGTTTTTGCGAGAAAATCGGCGCGAATATGCTGCAGCTTGGTCCGCATTTGCCCCAGTTCGGCTCCGCTGCTTCCGCCGGGGTTGACCAGATAGCCATATAGCAGCCTGAGCGTGTCCTCGGACGTCTGAGCGGATTGTTTATATAACAGGATGCGGTCCATCATTACATCGTAGCTTTGCCGCACGATTTTTCCGCTCTCAAACAAAAAGAATGTGACCGAATTGGCCAGCAGCACCAGCAATGGAATAAACACCAGCAATTTTTGTCGAATGGTCATCGGCAGCTTCCTCCGGCACCGTTACCGGCCGTATTCCGGTCGAGCACAGCGATCGCGGTATAATGCTGCCGTTGCAAATTATTTCCTTGGAAATAATCATTCAGCATCGATACGGCATGATATCCCATTTCATGAGGCTGCTGTACAATCGTCGACACAATCCTGCACTGCCGGATGCCTTCCTTTGTTTCCTCCAAATCGTCGAATGCGAAAATACTCACTCCCTGCGGACTGACACGTTCGACAGCTTCCATCATTCCCGGTCCGTCCAGCGCGCTGAAACCGACCAGATACCGGATTTGGGGATGACTCAGAAGCATTTCTTCCGTTTGTCCCGCCGCCTGGAGCCGGGAGATATTCGACGAGCGCACATCGACAATGGCAAGCTCCGGATAGCGGCTGATGACCGAGCGGAAGCCTTCGAGCCGCATCCGCTGATTGTCCGCCTCCGCTTTACCGAGCAGTACACCTATACTGCCCTGACCTCCCGCCGCTTGTACAACAAGCTCGCCCATTTTTTTCCCTGCTTCCAGATTATCCGTGCCTACATAAGACAGTCTCCGACTTCCCGGTTCATCCGTATCCACGGTAATCACGGGAATTCCTTGGTTCATGGCCTTGTCAATCAGCGTCCGATAGTAAGGATCATTGATTCCCTGGATCAATACCGCGTCGGCTTTGGCGGCAATCGATTTCTCCAACAGCTTGATCTGCTCTGCCGGATTGATTCGGAACGGCCCCATATATTCGAGAGTCATTCCGTATGCCGCGGCCGCTTCCTTTGCTCCTTGCTCTACGGCCCGCCAGAACGGATTGTCCAGCTCTTGGGAGATTAACACGACATGCCGTGTGTCTATAACCACACCACCCGATTTTAAGGGCTGAACCAGCTCGCGGATGCGCAGCGCAGATAACAAAAAGCTCAAAAGCAGGCAGGCGAACAGGATAAAAAGAAGGAGAATTCCCAGATTCCATTTGCGATTCGACATTTGCAGCTCCTTTGGAACGTTCAGATATACGCTCATTATACAAAAACCTTGAAGCCAAACCAAAATGGCTTCGGCGGGACGAACCTTTTGTCTTATGAAGAATGGATTTGGAACCCATCCATGCTCAGAAGAGGCTTGGATCGTATTTTTTACTTTCTTTTTGGTAAATTAACGATAGGTTTACCCGAAAGTTACCGGGTCAGGTGAATCTGGTATAATGAAAGTATAGATTGAAGTGAAAAAGAGTGATCGGATGACCGGCTTCAGGAATAAATTAAGAAATATAAGTTTAAGAAATAAACTTATTGCTGTTTTTTCATGCTTTATTGTGATTCCTTTTGTGATCATCGGCGGGACCTTGTCCTGGCTGTATGTGGATTCCAATCGGAGTATGATTTTGGACGCGGCAGTAGAAAATAACAAGCAAATTGTGAAAAATATGGACAGCTCTCTAAATCCATTATTACGGTTGGCGATGTATCCCGAGCATGATCCGAGCATCTTTCAAATTATGCGCAAGGATTATACCGCGTATCCTTATCCCCTGTATGAAAGGCAGAAGGATTTTGAAACGGTGGGCGGGATTATTAGAAACAGCATGCTGCTCTATACCGATTTGATTGAATCGGTTGTGATTTACCAAAGCAAAAATCATATCGTCATCGGCAGAAGCAACGACGATTACATGGATCATCATTATTTGGAGCATGAATTTTATCATGAACCGTTTGTACAAAACATTTTGCACAACAAGGGACGATATGTTCCTGTCGGCATTCATCCCGAAAAATTGCTGTCTTTTCATGAAAAACCTGTTGTCTCGATCGGACGGGCGATCATGGACCCTTATACGAAAGAAAATCTCGGGCTGATTCTGTTGAACGTCGGGGTCGATCAACTGAAAACATTATGGAGTGACATTCAATTTACGGAGCATACCCGTTTCTACCTGATCGATGAAAATGAAAATGTAGTGTACAGCAAAAACAGCAGCGAGATAGGCAAACCTTCAGCCGATGTGCTGGGCCAGGATATGGCGGGCATCGGCGGAGAGGAACAAGAAACAAGAGAGAGCAAAGATCATTATTTAATCACTTCCACTTCCACCATCACCCCTTGGAAAGCCGTTACGCTGATTCCGAAGGATGAATTGTTTGGTTTTGTGGATATTATCGTAAGAACGATTGTTATTTCGTTGATCCTGCTGCTTGGATTGTCCATCGTTGCTTCGATTTATGTCGCTACGAGCATCACGAAGCCCCTTTCGGTTTTAAATGAGAAAATGAAGCTGGTCTCGCAGGGGAACCTGGACGTCGCCATCGACATTCAGCATGGGGAAGTAGGCAGAATCAGCATCACTATTGACCGCATGTTAAAGGAAATACGAAGGCTGATTCAGAGGATATATAAGGAAGAACAAGAAAAGCGGCAGCTTGAGCTTGTAGCGCTGCAATCGCAAATCCGGCCCCACTTTATGTACAACACCTTGAATGTTATCAAATGGATGGCCAAGATCCAGGGGGCAACCGGGATTGAAGAGGCGCTGACCGCGTTTTCCTCGGTGATTAAATTTACGGCCAAAACCGAGAGCGATTACGTCACCATCAGGGAGGAAGTCGAATTTATTCAAAACTACACGAAAATTCTGGACTTCCGTTATCTGAATAAATTTGAAGTTTTTTATTCCATCGATCCGAATGTACTTGAATACAAGACATTGAAGTTTCTTCTCCAGCCCTTGGTCGAAAATGCAATCTTTCACGGGTTCGATGAAATTCCATATAAAGGGAAGCTGGAGATTCGAATCAATGAGGAAGCAGGCCGCATCATCATGCTCGTGACGGATAACGGAAGAGGGATGTCCAAGGCGGAGCAGCAGGAGCTTGAACAAGGAAGTGCGGCGGATCAGATGAATTCGATCGGCATCAAAAATATACGCAAAAGAATAGAGCTTCATTACGGGGAAGGTTATGGTTTATGGATCACAAGCGGGGAGAACAGCGGAACGACAGCAAAAATCGTGATTCCCGTCATTAAGAATGGAAAATCGGGTGAGTTTGAATGAGAGTCTTAATTGTGGATGATGAACCATTGGTCCGAATCGGACTTAAATCGGCCATCCGCTGGGAAGCGGGCGGAATGGAAATCGTGGGCGAAGCGGCTGACGGCGAAGAAGCCATGAAGCTGATTCTGGAACGAAAGCCGGATGCCATCATCCTGGATATCAAAATGCCGAAAAAAGACGGCCTTGAAGTGCTGGCTGAAATGAAAAAAATCGGAATTGAAGCCAAGGTGATCATCTTAAGCAGCTTTGATGACTTCACTTTGGTCAAAAAAGCCATGAAGCTGGGGGCATCGGATTATTTTCATAAGCCCGGTATGAATGAACTTGAAATCGAAAGCGCGCTGCAAAAAATAAAGGAGGAGATGGAAAGCGACCGGCATGCCGCAGATGACGTTCTAAACCGCTCGCCTCATGCCAAAGACGTCATCCTTCGAGCATGGCTTCATGGGAATACAGAGGGGATCCGGCAAACGAGATTAAAGGAAGGCAACATGTATGTTCTATTGTTTAGCATCAAAAAGTATGCGCAGGTCGTAAAACGATATACGAAAGATAATGCAGCTATACTGCCCAATACGATTTCGAATATTTTATCCGAGCTCCTGTCTAAAGAGAAAGAAGTGGAATTTGTACAGATCGAGGACAACTTGTTTGCCGTCCTCGTAAGCCATAGTGAAATCAAGAGCATGCAGGCCTCCTTTGCCCATGTGAACGATATCGTCTATCTGATCAGTTCTTCTCTGAAGCGGTTTGTGAATATCGATACGGTTTTTGGGGTTAGTGACATATTTCAAACCTATGAGGAGGGTAAACAAGCCGCTGCACAAGCCAAGCAGGCATTGGAACGGAAGTTTTATCATCCAAGTGACCCGCTGTTTTATTATCAAAATCGAAACGAAGAGATGGAAGCATCCCTTGAACAGGTCAATCATTATATTGTAGCCATGAAAAACGGGCTAAAGGAAGAGAAGTACGATGAATTCGCGCTTAATTTAGCGGAATGGGAGCAGTATCTGCAAAATAAAGAGTGTATGAACGAAAAGGATGTCCATAAAATTTATCAGGGCTTGCTGTTTATGATGGAGGACGGCGAGGAATATTTGGAGAATGGAAACCTATTGGAGGAAATTGAGGATTTTAATGAACTGTCATCTTACTATCACGCGCGGTTTAATGAAAAACTGGAGGCCCGGATCTCCCAAAAAAATAAAGAGTACAGCCCGCTGATCCGCAATATCATGCAGTATATCGAAACCCATTATAAAGAAAATATATCCCTGAAAAGCCTCGGTGATCATTTCCATGTCAGCGCCAATTATATAAGCAGACTATTTAAACAAGAAGTGAACAGAGGGCTGTTTGATTATATTAATGAAATCCGCATTGAGAAAGCCAAAGAGCTGTTAAAGGATTACCGGTACAAAATATATGAGGTGGCGGAGCTGGTCGGCTTCAACAGTCAGGTTCATTTTGCGATCGTCTTTCATAAATACGTGGGGATGGCTCCGAAAGAATACAGGAAAGAAAAGGTTTGATTTTATTAAAGAAAAGTAAAAAATAATAATAAAAAGCCATCCTCCCGACAATGAACTACAATTGAAAGTACATTTTGTTAAATTAATCATCATTTGATTAATTTTTTTTTTGCCCCAATTTCGTTACCATCAAATTAGCATTAAGGATAAAACAATGATTTGGGGGAGTTGATATGATGAAAAGGCTTACGGGTATTATGCTGTTATCCTTCATATTGATTGCCGGTTTGGCGGCATGCGGAAGCGATGACAGCAGCAGTCAAGCGGGAGATACTCCAAAGAAGACGACGATCACGATGGGATTTTGGGGAGCGGCCCAGGACCTGAAAGTATATCAGGATGCTGCGGCTTCCATCTCGGAAACCTATCCGAATATTGAGCTGAAAATTAAGCAGTATCCGAGCAGCGAGCAATTCTGGAACATCCTTCCCGGAGAAATTGCGGCCGGCGTAGCGCCGGATTTCATTAAAATCTCCAACGAAGGGGCCAATGAATATATCAGTAAAGATTTGTTCGCTTCATTGGATGAGCTGATTCCTGCCGCAGGCATCGATATGAATCGTTTCACGCCTGCTTCATTGGATATCTGGAAAAAAGACGGAAAACAATATGGCATTCCTAATATCAGTATGCCGGCCATGTTCTTTATTAACGAAGACCTGTGGAAAAAAGCAGGGCTTGGCGACTATCCGAAAACATGGGATGAAGTAGAAGCTGCCGCAAAAAAATTGAAGACCGACGATGTATATGGAATTACCATCAATCTGGACGCCTATCACATTACGAACTACGTGAAAAGCTACGGCGGCGATTGGGGCGGCGGAAAAACGATCAACTCCCCGGAAAACGTTCAAGCCTTGCAGAAGATCTTTGATATGTATAAAGAAGGCTTAGCCGTAACTCCGAAGTCGTTAGGTTACGGATGGGATGGAGAGGTATTTGCTAACGGCAAAGCGGCCATGACTACAGGCGGTTATTGGTACAAAGGATATTTGAAAGACGCGAATCCGAATCTGAAATATGCAGCCGTGCCGGTACCGAAAGGAACGGTGGAGGGCAGCACCATGATCTCGGATGCCTATGTGGTCTTAAAAGATGCCAAAAACAAGGAAGCGGCCCTGCAAGCTGCCTACTATTTGACGAATGACAAGACGCAGACGGAATTTTTGAAGCTTGGGTTTAACCCGGCCATTCCAAGTCTTTCTGCTCAATATTTTGAAGAAAATCCGGAGTTCAAAGCGGTGGAGCCTGCTCTAGAGTACAGCACCGATTTCAATTATCCGACAGAAACCAAGAAATTCATTGACGAGCTGGTTAAACAGCTGGAGGGATCGATTCTGGGCGGAACGAATAAATCGCCAAAAGAGATTCTCGACAGCGTTCAGCAACAATTTAAATAGTCCATCTGTTCCCGTTTCCGTCCGAGAAACGGGAACACTTTTATAATCGTTTTTTTTTAACCAAATTTTGAGAATTCAGGAGGGTCATGATGGCTTCCTATGAGAATAGAAGCGTAAGTATAGGGCGAAATCGCCCCCCCAAGCAGTCATGGTTTCGTATGATTGCCGATTCGGATATGGTTGTCGGCTGGCTGTTCAGCTTACCGTTCCTGGTTCTGTGGGGATGGTGGTTTTTATATCCATTCGTGCAGTCCTTCGTAAGAAGTTTTCAGGAGGTAAGCTTCACGGCTTTAGACAAAGCCAAATTTATCGGATTACAAAACTATATTCAAATTTTGAACGATCCTGAATTTTACCGGGCGGTACTTCACTCCCTGCAGATCGTTGTGATCGCCGTGCCGGTTCAAACGCTGCTGGGATTGCTCATGGCGATTCTGGTGAACCAGAAAATCAAAGGAAAAGGCATTTTTAGAACGGTCTTTTTTATCCCTTATATCACCTCTCAAATTGCGATTACGACCGTGTTTATGATGCTGTTTAAAAAAGGGACCTTCGTTACCGAATTTTTCTCTCTGTTTGGCTTCGGGAATGTGACCTGGTTTGCCGATACGAACTATGCCCTTCTATTCGTCAGTATTCTGTTTATATTTCAACAATGCGGATTCAGTATGATCGTTTATTTGTCCGCGCTCCAGGAAGTTCCTAAAGATTTATATGAAGCGGGTCAAATGGACGGCGCATCCAAATGGGCTCAATTTCGTTATATTACGGTTCCTTATTTAAAGCCGATCACGTTTTTTGTCGTTTCCGTCGCTACCATTCTAGGCTTTCAAATCTACGACCAGATTGCCGCGATTTCCAGATATGGGGCGTTAGGCTCGCCTGCCGGAGCAACCAGTACGGTCGTTACTTATTTCTATCAGCATGGTATCCGTTATATGAACATCGGCTACGGAAGCGCCGCGGTTGTCTTGTTCTTCTTCATTATTATGATCATTACCTTCCTTCAGAAAAAATGGTTGGACGATAAGGGGTGACACTGGTGCAGATCAATAAAAAATTCACTTTGCTGGGCATTTATGCCGTCATTACGATCGTTGGATGCATGTTCATCCTGCCTTTCGCCTATACGTTGTACACCTCTTTCGTTCCGATGCAGTACGTGAATAAAATAACGGGAATTTCGAACTGGACGTTGGATAATTACAAATTATTTTTTACGAATGAGGCTTACAACGTGCCCAAATGGTTCTTGAATACGGTCATTATGACGGGGATCGTCATTATCGGGAATTTGATGATTAATCCGATGGCCGGCTTTGCTCTTGCGAAGCTGGATTTTGCGGGAAAAAAAATCATCTATTGGATTGTCGTGGCCACCATGATGGTTCCCTATCACATGATCCTGATACCGGTATACGTTAATATGGCGCAGATTGGCTGGTTAAACTCTTTTGCGGCATTAACGGTTCCGTTTCTGTATCAATGTCTGTACATTTTCATGATGAGACAATTTTTTATCAGCGTACCGAACGAGTTCATTGAAGCGGCAAGGCTGGATGGATTGACGAAAATGGGGGCTTTCTGGCGCATTGTGTATCCTTTGGCCAAATCCCCGCTCATTACGATGTCGATCCTGGCGTTTGCAGGGACCTGGAACAGTTACCTGATCCCAAGCACCTTGGCTAACAGCCCGGATAAATATGTGCTCGTGGTGGGGCTCAACAGCGTGAAAGATATGTTTTTTGAAAATACGCCGCTGATCATGGCGGGGGGTGTTTTATCTATGCTGCCGATTTTGATCTTCTTCTTTTTCTTCCAGAAGCAATACATGGAGGGCATATCCAGCTCCGGGGTCAAAGGATAACCAGGGGACAGGATCGGATGAAGGATTTCATAATCTGGTTATCATCGTCAATAAATTCATACGGAATGAGGCTTAGTCCATGGAATACAGTGTGATTAAAGAAGGCGACTTGTTTTTTCTGACGGATAAAAATGGAGAACTCACGGAAAATAATGAAAAGGGTTATGGCCTGTACACGAAAGATACCCGGTTCTTAAGCCGGATGGAACTGTTCGTCGATGGCGAGAAGCCTTCCCTGCTCTCATCATCGGCTAATCGAAGCTACTTCGCATCCATTCGGTTAATGAAGGATCGAAAGGATGAGGGAGCCATTGAAATTCATCGGGAGCACTTTATATACGACGGGGTATTGTATGAAAGAGTGTCGTTAACGAACTTCTTTCCCCAAGCCGTCTCCTTTGATTTCTCGGCTGCCTTCGACGCCGATTTTCAGGATATGTTCATTGTCCGGAAGTACCGAACAGGGGAAGTCGGGAAGATCATCGGAAAGGTCACGGGTGAGCGGACCTTGTCGATCCGTTACCAAGGCGCGGATGACATGCTAAGAGAGACCTGCATCCGTTGGGATCAGAACGAGTCGGAAGTGGATGCCGACGGTATTGTCCATTATTCCATGACATTGGAACCCAAAGAAATAAAGCAGATTTGCTTCTTCATCATTCCCGTATTGGAGCAGAAATGGCCTGTTCTTCTTTCCTTTGAAGAAGGCTTGAAGCGTCTCGAAGCGTCATATGAACAATGGTACCGCGAGACGTCCCGTGTAACGACGAATGCCGATGTGTTTAACGGTTTATACCGGCGCGGGGTACAGGATTTGCGTATGTTAATGACCGACGTCGGATATGGAGAAACGCCTGTGGCCGGGCTGCCCTGGTTTGCGGTTCCCTTTGGAAGAGACAGTCTCATCACCTCTTTGTTTATGCTCCCGTTAAATCCGGAGAAGGTCAAGGGAACCCTGAGAACATTGGCCGCCTACCAAGGGGATTCTGTGGATGCTTGGCGGGACGAGCAGCCCGGAAAAATCATGCACGAAATCCGCTTTGGAGAACTGGTGAATACGCATCAGTCGCCTTTCGGCCCTTATTATGGATCGGTTGATTCCACACCTTTGTTTTTAGTATTATTAGGTGAATATGTCCGTTGGACGGGGGATCTTTCGATCGTTGAGGAATTAAAACCGAACGTTGCACGCGCGCTCGATTGGATTGACCGTGGAATCGAAGCGGGCTCGGGCTTTTTAACTTATCACCAGGAAGCGGAAAGGGGATTTCCTAACCAGGGCTGGAAGGATTCGAGCAACTCGATCGTTCACGCCTCCGGAGAGTATGCGAGATCGCCGATCGCTTTGGCCGAAGTGCAGGGCTACGTCTATCAGGCCAAGAAAAGCTTGGCGCCGATTTTTGAACGGATGGGTGAAATGGCGCTTGCAGAGAAGCTGGACCAAGATGCCGAAGCGTTCCGGACGAGGTTCGAACAGGCCTTTTGGATGGAGAATGAGAATTTCTACGCCATCGCACTCGACAAGGACCGGCGGCAAGTCCAATCCGTGACATCCAATCCGGGACATTTATTAATGACAGGTTTGCCGGGTGCCTCCCGTGCGGACCGGATCGCCAAGCGCCTGGTTGCCGATGACATGTTCAGCGGATTTGGCATTCGCACGATGAGTACGGAAGCCGCGGGCTATTATCCGATGAGCTACCACAATGGAAGCGTATGGCCGCATGATAACGGGATGATTCTGCTCGGGTTAAGCCGTTTGGGCTATAAGAAAGAAGCGGGTAAGGTCATCTCAAGCCTGCTTGCGGCATCCCGGTTCTTCGAATATCAGCGTCTGCCCGAATTGTTCTGCGGACATGGCTCGGAGCTCGGGTATCCCGTACCGTATCCAACCACTTGCTCTCCGCAAGCATGGGCGGCCGGGACCGCGATTGTTTTTATGCAGGCGTTGCTCGGATTACACCCGAACGCGCTGAAGAAGGAGATCCGTATCGATCCGTTTTTGCCGGAGATGATTGACGAGCTGCTGGCCGAGCATATTCCTATTGGCGCGGGGCATCTTTCTTTGAAGGTAACCCGAAGCAGGAGCGGTTCGGACCCGGTCAAGGTTGAGATTCTGAAGAATACGACCGGCTTTGAACTGATTCATTCATCGAAGTAAAACAAAGTGAGAGAGTGGGAGCATGAAAAAAACATGGTGGAAAGAAGCGGTCGTCTATCAGGTGTATTGGAGAAGCTTTTATGATACCGATGGAGACGGCTATGGGGATTTAGAGGGAGTCATTCAAAAGTTGGATTATATTCGCGAGCTTGGCGCCGATGTCATTTGGCTGAATCCGTGCTACGGCTCTCCTGATGTCGATAACGGTTACGATATTTCCGATTACCGGTCCATTATGCCCAAAGCAGGAACCATGGATACTTTCGACAGACTTCTCCAAGAGGTTCACGCCCGCGGCATGAAGCTCATTATGGATTTGGTCGTGAATCATACGTCCGACCGGCATCCGTGGTTTGTGGAATCGCGATCGTCCAAGGATCATCCGAAAAGAGACTATTATATCTGGCGGAAGGAGCCTAATAACTGGAGATCGTATTTTACGCCTTCGGCATGGGAATATGATGAAAAGACAGGGGAATATTATTTCCATTCTTTTGCCGTTGAACAGCCTGATTTAAACTGGGAAAACCCGAAGGTCAGGGAAGAAATTTACGACATGATGCGTTTTTGGCTGGATAAAGGAATCGACGGATTCCGGATGGATGTCATAAATCTTCTCGCCAAACAGGCTGGTTTTCCTGATGCGGAGAATCCCGACAACATTTCTTATTTGGGAAATAATCCGGGGATCCATGAATATCTCCAAGAGATGCATGAGAAGGTTTTGAAGCATTACGATATTTTTACCGTGGGGGAAATTCCGTTTGTGACTCCGGAGGACGGGGTGCTTTACGTTGGAGAAGACCGCGGCGAGCTGCATACCTTGTTCCATTTTGAAGTGTGCGATTATATGGCGCATTGGGACATGCTGCGGTTCAAGGATATTCAGAAAAGATGGTACGATGGCATGTGGGGAAAAGGCTGGAATTCGCAATTCTTAAATAACCATGACCACACCAGACTCGTTACCAGATTCGGCAACGATACGACGTATCGTGTGGAATCCGCCAAATGCTTCGCGACTCTGCTGCATACGCTGCCGGGGATGCCGTACATTTACCAAGGGGAAGAAATCGGGATGACCGGCGTCCGCTTCGATTCCATTGAGGATTACAACGATATCGCGATGAAAAATAAATATAGGGAAGAAGTAGAGAAGGGAAGAGATCCCAAAGAAGTCTTTGAAAGTCTGCTTCATCTGTCAAGGGACAATTCAAGAACGCCCGTGCAGTGGGACGATTCGGAGAACGCCGGGTTTACGAGCGGCACGCCATGGATTAAGGTGAATCCCAATTATAAGGAAATTAACGTGGCTGCGGCTTTGGCCGATCCGAATTCGGTGTTTTATTACTACAAAAAGCTCATTCAGCTGAGAAAAGCTCATGAAGTGATGGTTTATGGAAGCTATGAGCCGCTGCTTGAGGATCATGAGCAAATATACGCTTACCTGCGCGAGCTCGGCGGCGAGAAATGGCTTGTCGTTCTGAATATCTCGGATCAGCCGGCCGTCTGTGAGCTTCCTGCATCCGTCATTTCATATCCAAGGGAGCTGTTGATCGCGAATTACCGGGAGCAGGCGGATCCAAGCGATGAATGGCAGCTGAGGCCCTATGAGTCCAGAGTATACCGTTTGAAATCATCTTAACGCAATAACCTTTATCGGGGATCTGAACGAATCGGTTCAATCCCGATGAAGGTTGGACAATCGCCGGCTATTCCGTTATCGGAATGGCCGGCGATCTTTTTGAGCGGGGAATGATTTGCGGGGCAGGCTGTAAACGGGGAGTTCGGCTTAGTTCAACTTCATGGCCGAAGCGAATATAGGCTTTGTAAAGCGAAGTTCGTTCGTGCGTTCGAATGCATATCCGGCCTTTAAAAGGGTGCCTTCATCCAATGCCTTACCGATGAGCTGCAAGCCGACGGGAAGTCCATTGCTGAATCCGCAAGGGATCGTTAAGCTGGGCAGGCCGGTCAAGTTGCTCGGTGAAGTCAAACGAATCAAATCGTCGGTTACATCGGATTCGATTCCATTGACTATAGAAGTGTTGGCTCCGAAGCTTATACCCATCGGTCAAAGATTTTTATCAAAAGGTTGCTGCCTTACATGGGCATGAATAAAAGTGGAGAACGTGGAGAATCATCCGAGGCGCTGCAAACTTGCGGCGCTTCTTTGGGTTTTCAATGAATCTATCACGCAAAAAAACGTATTGTATTACTATTCAATTTGTATTACAATATGACTTAGTTGGTTGTGAAAACGCTTAAAAACCAAAACATTAGGGGAGTGATTGCGTGGTAAAAAATAATGCCAGCGTTTACATGGGCTTACTGATGCTGCTTTTTTCGGCCGTTATTTTTTGTCAGTCTCTTCAATTGGATTATTACACCGACACGGGTCCCGGTCCTGGGTTTTTTCCGCTTTGGTTAAGCGGAGGATTAGGCATTTTCTCTTTATCTTATATCGTAAGCTCTTTCAAGGAAAAAATTGCTTTTTCAGAAATTCTTCCGACGGGAAGCGGTTTATGGAATGTCGTCACTTTAGTGGGTTCACTTGTTTTTTTTCTTTTGACCGTTGAATATTTAGGTTTTCTTATGGCCTGTACGATCATGCTGTTTTTTATCCTGAGGAGATTATTTACATGGTATTCGGGTCTTATGATCTCCATAGCGATTTCCTTATGCTTATTTGTAGTATTTCACATATTTCTCGGGGTCCCGCTTCCGGTGAATGCCTTGGGATGGTAGGAGGATTCAATGGATTCATTGATGCAGTTATTACAAGGTTTTGAAACAGCGCTTACATGGTCGAACCTGCTGTATTGTTTACTCGGAGTTACCATCGGGATGCTGGTCGGCGTTTTGCCTGGATTGGGCCCGACTACAGGGACGGCGATCTTATTGCCGGTCACGTTCTCCATGGAGCCGGTTTCGGCCATCATTATGCTGGCGGGCATTTATTACGGCGCAATGTATGGCGGAACGATAACCTCCGTTCTGATCAATACACCGGGGGAAGCGGCTTCGGTAATTACGTGTCTGGACGGGCATCCTCTGGCCAAACAGGGAAGAGCGGGGACTGCCTTAGGGGTTGCCGGTATCGGTTCGTTTATCGGCGGAACCGTTTCCATCATTGGGCTCGTGGTGATCGGGCCGCCTTTAGCTCAATTCGCGTTAAGATTCGGTCCTCCGGAATTTTTTGCCCTCATGCTGTTGGGGCTGATCACGGTGGTTGGACTTATGGGAAAATCCATTGTGAATGGAATCATTTCCGCGCTTTTGGGCCTGTGTCTGGCTCTCATAGGCATGGATGTCGTTTCAGGCGCCATCCGGTTTACCTTCGATGAGCCGAATTTAATGAACGGGATCGATTTTGTCATTATATCCATGGGATTGTTCGGTCTTTCCGAAATTATGATTGGCATGGAGAATATCACCAAACTGGAAGCTCCGCCGAAAGTAAAAGGGCTGCTTCCCCGCCGTGACGAATGGAGGCGGACGCTGTCCGCGATCGGAAGAGGAACCGGGTTAGGCTTCCTGGTAGGACTTGTACCGGGCTCGAACTCCGTCATACCGGCGATCCTGTCTTATTCTCTTGAGAAAAAAATGGCAAAAGATCCGTCACGTTTCGGCAAAGGAGCCATCGAAGGGGTTGCCGGGCCGGAAACAGCGAACAATTCTTACAGCGGAGCGGCCTTAATTCCGCTGTTCACATTAGGAATCCCGAGCTCTCCTACGATTGCCGTATTGTTCGGAGCCTTTATCATGCATGGTTTAACTCCCGGCCCTACGTTATTCCAAAACAATCCCGACGTCGTATGGGGAATCATTGCCAGCATGTTCATCGGGAATCTGATTTTGCTGGTTTTAAATTTACCTTTGGCCGGCATGTGGGCCAAAATTGCCCTGATTCCCGCGAAGCTGTTATACCCGATTATTTTTGCAGTTGCCATTCTGGGCGCATTCAGTGTAAATAACAGCTTGTTTGATGTGTGGGTTATGCTGATTTTCGGAGTATTGGGTTATTTCATGAAAAAGCTCGATATCCCAATGGCGCCGATTGTTTTAACCTTTGTTCTTGGACAATTGCTGGAAAGCTCATTGCTGCAATCGATGATTTTATTTGAAGGCAGTTTTCTTGGATTTTTCTCCAGACCGATTTCACTTGTACTGCTGTCCATCTCTTTTATTATTCTTATTTTCAGCGTTTATGCTGGCATAAAGAATAAGAAGGGCATGCTGGCCAGCGACGTGGAAATGTAAAGAAATGTTTGTAATTTCATTTTATTTGTCATACAATTTTAAAATATGGCAAATAAAAAAGGAAGGTGGAATGAATTGATTAAGAAAAAACAAGAAATCGTGCTGGATTCTGTCCCTCGCAAAACATTGGCCAAAGAAGTGGCTGACAGGATCATTCAACTTCTTGCCTCCGGGCAATTAAAGCCCGGGGATAAGCTCTATCCCGAAACGGAACTGACGAAAATGCTGTCAGTCAGCAGACCTGTATTGCGTGAGGCTATGAGTTCCCTGGAATCTTTGGGGATTATTCACAGAAAAACGCGGGACGGCACGTATTTTTCTGAAAAAATCAGCAGTAAACCGTATACGAATATGCTGTCTCTGGCCGGGGATGATTTGCCGTCCATTATCGAGGCCAGGATGGCATTGGAGCTTGGTATGATTGCGATAGCTGCGGAGAAAATCACAGATCAGCAGCTTGATGAGCTCAACCAAACGATTAAGGCTCTTTCTGAACATCCGGGGGACTATTCTCAAGTGGATAAAGAGTTTCATCGAATTATTGCTTTTAGCGTAAACAATTACATTCTGGAAGGCATGATCGATTCCCTTTTGATGGCTTTTGACCGGATGAGTAAAAACATCCAATTTAGAGAACGGGATGTTGCGGTTGAACATCATAAAGCCATTTATGAGGCATTGAAAAAGAGATCGCCGTCCGAAGCTTTTGCACAAATGTACCGACATTTGGACTACGTAAGGAAAAAAATTTTAAAGCAAAGAAAAGAAAGCAAGGCCTAGAAAGTTAAGCTTTCACAAGAGCAGTGGCAATAAAAAAGCACCTCCTGTTACATGGTGTCCAGTCGTGCGGGCTGACACCATGTAACAGGAGGTGAAGAAGATATAAAAAAACAATTCCAAGTGAAGTATACACAAAAAAAGCGAATACTTCAAACCTGATGGGCAGACAGGAAACATGAAAAGGGAGGCCATTCCAAATGAAAAGCAGAAACAAAACGATTCTCTCCGCATTGTCTGTAGCAGCACTCGCAGGTTCCTTATTGGCAGGGTGCGGTACAGGAGCATCCTCGACTCAGGGTACGGATCCTGCGCAGGCCGCATCCAACAACACCGCTGAAGCTCCGAAGTCCAAGTTTCCTGAAAAACCGATTTAGCTGGTTGTTCCCTATGCCGCTGGAGGAGGTACGGATATCACGGCCCGCACGCTTGCAAACGCCGTTTCTAAATATCTTCCGAACAAAGGTACCGTTGTAGTCGAAAATAAGCCGGGGGCCAGCGGCACGATCGGGTTGACCGGACTTACTCAAGCCAAGCCCGACGGCTATATGATCTCCATGGCGACGATCGGTAATTTGTCCATTCAGCCGAACTACGGTAAAACACCGTACTCCTTTGACAGCTTTGAACCGATCTTAATCGCAAACTCTGTACCTCACGTATTGGTTGTGAAAGCGGATGCGCCGTGGAAAACGATTGATGAGTGGTTTGATTATGTCAAAAATAACCCGAATGCATTTACTTATTCCACTCCGGGCGTAGGGAATACGCAGCATTTGAATTTGGAAGCCGTCGCACTCAAGGATAATCTTAAATTGAAGCATGTACCTTATGACGGTGCTGCGCCTGCCATTACGGCACTGCTTGGCGGACATGTGAAAGGCGCGGTTGTACAAGTTCATGAAGCCAAACCGCAAGTGGATTCCGGGGAACTGCGCATTCTGGCCAATATCGGAACCACCAAATCGGATGCGATTCCGGATGCACCTTTGCTTGCGGAAAGAGGTTATACCGGATACAACGCTTGGACCGGTATTGTCGCTCCGAAGGGGACGCCTAATGAAGTCGTGACCATTTTGCATGACGCCTTCAAAAAGGCTTTGGAAGACCCTGAAGTCATTGAGGACTTCAAAAAGATCGGAATTTCGCCGGCCTATAGCGGTCCGGAGGATTTCAAGAAGATTGCCGAAGAAACGTATAAATCCACCGGGGATGTTGCGAAGAAGATCGGCCTGATCAAGTAATCGGCATTATAGGATACAGGGTATGTCATCTCCGGCATATGAGATGATATACCCTCATTATGTAACGGACGAAAGGGTGCAAACCAATGTTGACGGGTGAATTAAGCAATTTCGTTCCGCTTCCTAGAATGATCCCTGTACGTCAAGTTTTTGACGCGCCAACGATCAATGATATTGAAGGCGAACTGAGAAAGGAACTGAACAAAGAAGCGATAAGAAATTCAATTAAAGCCGGGTCCCGTGTGGCCGTAGGCGTTGGAAGCAGGGGAATTGCGAACCTTCCCAAACTGGTAGTTACACTGATTCATCAACTGAAGGAATGGGGAGCCCAACCGTTTATTGTTCCAGCCATGGGAAGCCATGGAGGAGGAACCGCAGAAGGCCAGATCAAGATGCTGGCGGAGTTGGGCGTTACGGAAGAAAGCATGGGAGTACCCATCCTGAACTCCATGGATGTCGTTCAGATCGGCACCTTGGATGACGGCACCCCCATTTATCTGGATGAAGCCTCCTATCGTTCGGATGCCATTGTCTTCATCAATCGGGTAAAGCCTCATACGAGCTTTAAAGGGGATCATGAAAGCGGATTGCTGAAAATGATGGCGATCGGCTTGGGCCGGCACAAGGGGACGTTGGCAATCCATCAGCATCCGCTGGCTGAAATGCCCGTATTGCTGCCCAAAATAGCTGAGGTCTATCTGAAGCATGCCCCGATCGCCTTTGGGGTTGGAGTATTGGAGAATGCTTACGACAAGACCGCGCATATTGAAGCGGTCACGCCGGATGAGCTCATACTTAAAGATAAAGAACTGCTTATTCAAGCCAAAAAGTATATGCCCAGGATTGTACCGGAACAAGTCGATCTGCTTATGGTCAATGAAATAGGGAAAAACATCAGCGGTTCGGGAATGGATCCTAACATCACAGGACGGGCCGCATCGAAAGCACCGCAACAATTCAACGCACCTCAAATTGAACGGATTTTCGTTCGCGGCCTGACAAAGGAAACGAAGGGGAATGCTTGCGGAATCGGGGTGGCCGATGTGATCACCAGACGGGTTTTTGAACAGATCAATCTGAGCTACACCTACGCCAACGTCATTACATCCAAAATTCTGGATTCCGCCAAAATTCCCGTCATTATGTCCAATGACCGGGAAGCCATAAGCACCGCTTTAAGGACGTGTTACCATATCGATCTTCAAAATCCGAGGGTGGTATGGATCAAAAATACATTGGAATTAGAAAATATTTTGATTTCCGAATCGGTTTTGGCGGATATGAAGGGAGATCCCCGCATACAAGTATTAGGCGAACCTTTGGAGATCGCCTTCGATTCAGACCATAACATAACAACAGATATATGGAGAGGAATGGAGCACGGATGAGTAAACCTGCCAATCAAATCAAAGGGATTCTGGGCTTTCCCGTCGCCCCCTTTAAAGACAACGATCAATTGGATGTACAGGCATTAGCCGCAAACATTACCTTTTTGATTGACGGAGGGCTGGATGCAATTTACGTTTCGGCCGGAGCGGGAGAGTTTCAGTCGCTGACACGCAGCGAGTATGAAGCGATTGTTGAGATCGCCGTTTCGCTGAGCAGGGGAAAAGTGCCCGTATACACGGGCGTCGGGGGAAACATCAAAGAGGCCGTCGAATTGGCGCGCATCACACAAGCCAAAGGGGCTGACGGATATTTAATTTTGCCTCCTTATTTAATCAACGGAGAACAATCCGGATTATACGAATACTTTAAGACCATTATCGAATCTACGGATCTGAATGCCATTGTTTATCAACGCGACAATGCCGTATTGTCTTTGGGTACCCTGACGAAATTAGCCGTGCTTCCCCAGTTCATCGGACTCAAAGACGGTGTCGGGAAGATGGAGAGCAACATCGAGTTCGTTCAGACCTTAGGAAACCGCCTGAGCTGGATCAATGGCATGCCGTTTGCCGAAGTGACGTACCCGGCTTATGTTCCGTTGGGCTTTACTTCCTATTCATCGGCGATTTCGAACTATATACCTCACATTTCGAGAATGTTTTATAGCGCAGTCCAAGAAAACAATCAAGCTTTACTGAACGAGCTGTATAAAGAAGTGATTTTCCCGATCAACAACATTCGCAAACAAAGAAAAGGCTATGCCGTTTCCCTAATCAAAGCCGGTATGGAGATCATGGGATTACCCGTCGGCGGCAGGGTACGTGCGCCCCTGATTCCCGTAGAGAAAGAGCATTACGCTCAGCTGGAGGTTATCTTGAAGCATGCGTTAGATCGGTTTCCCAAAAAAACAGCAATAGAATCCAGCAAATAAAGGAGTATGAGTATACCATGTCCGACATTCGAGTATCTCCGGAAAAATTGACGGCGTTTTGTAAACAAGTGTTGACCGCAGCCGGTATCCCCGAGCGCGATTCGGAAATTATCGCAGATTCTCTTGTTCACGCCAACCTGACAGGCGTTCATTCTCACGGTGTTTCCAAATTGAACGATTACCTGGTCAGACTGGACAATAACCTGGTGACGAAGGAAACGAACATCACCGTCGTTTCCGAAACGCCGACAACCGCACTGCTTGACGCGGGCAACGGCTGGGGCCAGATCGTATCCCAGAAAGCCGTCGACGTAGCGGTTAAGAAAGCGAAGGAGTACGGCAGCTCCTGGGTTGGCGTCCGGAATTCGAATCACTACGGGACAGCAGCCTATTGGACGGCTCAAATTGCAGCGCAGGGAATGATCGGCATCTCGATGACCAATACCTCTCCTGTCATGGTTCCGTTCGGTTCCAAGGTGCCTACTTTGGGAACGAATCCGATTTCCATTGCCGTGCCGTCTCCATCGGGCAAGCCGATTATGCTGGATATGGCTACAAGCAACCAGGCCAGAGGCAAAATCACCCTAGCCTCCAAGATGGGCAAACCGATTCCGACGGATTGGGCCATTACCGTCGACGGACGGGAAACAAGCGATCCTCATGAGGCGCTAAAAGGAAGTCTCCTGCCTTTCGGGGGAGCCAAAGGGTCCGGGTTGGCCATTATGGTTGATATTTTAACGGGCGTGTTGACCGGGGCTCTGTACGGATCGCAAATCCCGCGCTTTTATGATGATCCGGTTCCGCAAAATCTGGGACATATGTTTGCCGCCCTCGATGTCAATGCAATGATGCCTCTTGATACCTTCCTTGAGCGCATGGCGGAAAAAGAGCGCGAAACCCGGGAGAGCGCACCAGCCAAAGGATTTGATAAAGTCTATATGCCGGGAGATCTGGAATATGCAAGAGCCGAGGAAGCCCGGAAAAACGGGATCGTATTGTCTAGTGAAATCCATAACGAGCTGTTAAGTGCGGCCCGGCGTTATGGTGCCAATGTGACTTTAGTGGACTAATAATTTCCAGAATTGCTCGTCATTACCTATGAACGCCATAGAAAGGATTGGAATACAGATGACTATAGGAGAGAAAACCACAACGAATACTTATTTGAATTATATAAATGGAAGCTGGACCGCTTCTTCGTCCGGTGAAGTGGATAAGAGTACGAATCCCGCCAATGCGCAGGAAATTGTAGGCTATATTCAAAAATCGACGGCAGCCGATTTGGATCGGGCAGTCCAAGCGGCGAAGGAAGCTCAGGTTCAATGGAGAAAGCTTTCGGGCGCCGCCAGAGGAGATTATCTTTTCAAAACGGCCAATATTCTTGAAGCCCGACTCAACGACATTGCCGAAACGATGACAAGAGAAATGGGCAAATCGCTTCCCGAAGCCAAAGGAGAAACGGCCAGAGGCGTGGCGATTCTCCGTTATTATGCGGGCGAAGGCATGCGCAAGGTAGGCGATGTGATTCCATCCACCGACAGTGAGGCGCTGATGTTTACGAATCGTGTTCCTCTCGGTGTGGTAGGCATTATTTCGCCTTGGAATTTCCCTGTTGCGATTCCGGTCTGGAAAATCGCGCCCGCACTGATTTATGGCAATGCCGTAGTGTTCAAGCCTGCGCAGGAAACCGCTGTAACGGCTGCTAAAGTGATAGAGTGCTTCGCCGAAGCGGGCCTACCGGCAGGCGTGCTCAATATGGTGACCGGCGCCGGCTCCGTGATTGGGCAGGGCATCATTGATCATAAGGATATTAAAGGGATCAGCTTCACGGGCTCCGATCAAGTCGGTAAGCTTGTAGCTCAGGGTGCGGTTGCCCGCGGAGCCAAGTATCAGCTTGAAATGGGAGGCAAAAACCCGGTGATCGTGGCAGAGGATGCGGATCTCGATCTGGCCGTCGAAGCCACCGTCAGCGGCGGTCTCCGCTCTACGGGACAAAAATGCACGGCCACCAGCCGTGTCATCGTACAAAGTAAAATTTATGACCTATTTAAAGAAAAGCTGCTGGCCAAAGTGAACGAAATCAAGGTTGGCGACGGATTAAACAGCGATACATGGATGGGGCCCTGCGCCAGTGAAAATCAATTAAACACCGTATTATCTTATATCGAGAAGGGGAAACAGGAAGGAGCAACACTGCTTGCAGGCGGAAAGCGGATCACCGGCGGCGGTCTGGAAAATGGCTTCTATGTTGAGCCTACCGTGTTTGAAAATGTGAATCGCAATATGGTCATTGCGCAGGAGGAGATTTTCGGTCCGGTGCTTGCTTTAATCAAGGTGGATACTATAGAAGAAGCGCTGGAAGTGGCGAATGATACAAAATATGGATTAAGCGCCTCTATTTTCACACAAAACATTGGAAATATGTTATCATTTATTCGAGAGATGGATGCGGGCCTGGTCCGCATTAATGCGGAATCGGCCGGGGTTGAGCTGCAAGCGCCGTTTGGCGGTATGAAACAATCCAGCTCCCATTCCAGGGAACAAGGTCAGGCGGCCATTGAATTTTATACGTCCATCAAAACCGTATTTGTGAAAGCATGATTCTTTTGAGTTAACACATATCACCGAAAGCCGGGATTCTTGACAGAAGAAACCGGCTTTTCTTAAGATATATGGAGCTTTTCTTACTGAAAGCCGGAGGCGAAATACCTGGTGCGAAGTTATTTGATTTTGGGCATGTGCGGACTATTCCTCATTCAATATTTTGTTCACGTTCAATGGCTGGAGTATCTGGTCATTTTTATGGCGCTTGCCGCCTTTCTGGGAAGCGCTACCAAAGCGGATCCCGTGCCGCGATGGTTTGGGATCTGCATGCTGATGACCGGAATCGTTCTGGAGTTTCAAAAAGGGAGGGGGATCGACGGAGTCAGTGAAGGCATATCGATGAATCTTCCTCTGCTTACGCTCGTCATTTTGGTGCCGCTGCTTTCGATTCCGTTAAAGCTCGGGGGATATTTTGATGCTATCGATACGCTGCTTCGGGGATTGCTGCATCATCCCCGTAAGCTTTTTGCGGGAATCACGAGCGTATTGTTTGTCCTGGGGCCGATTCTGAACCTCGGTTCGATCCGCATCGTCGATGAACTGCTTAAAGGCTTGAAGCTTCCTCCCGTGATGCTTGCCAAAAGCTATTTAGTGGGCTTCTCGACGACTATGCTGTGGTCGCCGTATTATGCATCCGTCGCTTTGATTCTCTATTACTTGAAAATTCCGACCATCGAATACATGGCCTATGGCATCGGGTTTGCCTTGCTCTTTATCTTGATTGGAAATGTGCTCTTTGCCTTTTGGTCCAAACGTCATCCCTTAAGCCCGGATTCTTTCGCCGAAGCGGCGTCCGCGGAAGAATCAAAAGACGGCACCTATCGCCGAAAGCTCGTTCGATTGGGTTTGATTGTCGCGGTTTTGATGAGTATGACCTTTCTGCTGGAAACGCTGACCCATTGGTCGATGCTTGTCATCGTGAGCCTTCTGTCCATTTCCTTTCCTTTATGCTGGGTAATCATAACCGGAAAATGGAGTCTATTGCGCACCCAGCTGGCTGATTTTCGAGACCGGTCCGTGCCCATTATGAATAATGAAATCCTATTGTTTACCAGCGCAGGATTATTAGGAAACGCTTTGCAGGGCACCGCCTTCGGAAGCGGGATGAAATGGGCCCTGATCAGCTTGGCCCAACAGTCGTTTTTTATTTTCGAGATATCGATTATTGTTACTGTCGTTGTCGTTGCCTTCATAGGCATTCATCCGATGGTGATCGTTACCGCGCTGGTTACCCAAATGGATGCCCAGGCATTGGGGACGACTCCCATTGCGCTTGCGATACTGCTGATGCTCGCCTGGTCCACCTCAGCCGTACTAAGTCCGGTTAACCCATTGAATTTGCTGGTAAGCCGGCTGTCCGGCATTACGGGGCTTGCCGCAGGGGTTCGCGCCAACGGGATTCACCTGTTAATTGTCGCCATCCTCGGATTATCGATTATCACGATCATTCAATAGAGCATCAAACCGAATGAGAGGCCTTCGAGGCCTCTTATTTTGTTGCCCCTCCTTTTCCATGGTTTAACAGTAATGATACTCAACAAAAAGGTGACACAATGTCATTCTGTGAGGAAATGACGGGATGAATCGCCTGAATGCATCTTTTCGGGGAAAAATGCCTGTATTTAAGGATTTCCAATGCCTGCTTTTTTTGATATAGTTCATGTATAAAAATTTAGTGACACGAAATATATAGTCTTAAAATATTTATAAGTATCGTTTTTAATGATTTATGTAATATGAAAACGACAACTTAAATGGGGGTGTACCCATGGGTCTGGAGGGTGAGATCGTCAAGCTGCTGAAAGATTTAATTCGCAGCCACAATGAAATCTTAAGCAAGAAGATGAGAGATGACAGCATAACGCCTCCCCAATGGATGACACTGCATCAAATTTATCAGCAGCCCAAGACGATTGGACAGATTGTTGATGCGGTGCAGCTTTCCTACAGCACGGTTTCGGGCATTATTGACCGGCTGGAACGGGACGGTTGGATTCGGCGCGAAAGGGATGAGCGGGACCGCCGCATCATTTGGATCTATAAAACGAATAAGCTTCAGGAAAGAATGGCGGGAAACACGATCTTTCAGGAAACGTTTTATACTGAGCTCCTGAGCGGGCTGCCGGAGCATGAACTGAACATGATTGTGAAATCTATCAGATTGCTGAACAAACAAATAGAAATGAAGGTTGGGGAGAAGACATGAAGCGCAAAGCGGTATTGTATGTTATTTTAACGTGCCTGGTGGTCGTTGGAGGGGGAATCGGCAGTTACTTCTGGTATGAAGGGCAAAATTATGTCTCAACCGAAGATTCAAGGCTTGCCGGAGATATTTATAAAGTCATGCCCCGCATTACGGGGAAGGTCATATCGCTGCAAGTGAATGAAGGGGATCATGTGATGGCCGATCAAATTATCGGACAGCAGGACAGCAATAATTTGCCTACGAGCAGCCTCGATCAAGCGGCACTAAGATCCCCTATTGAAGGGACTGTGATCAAAACCTTGGTCAAGGCGGGAGAAGTCGCCTCTCCTGGCCAAACCGTTGCCATGGTGGTGGATAAGAGACAATTGTACGTCACGGCCAATATCGAGGAGACAGAGATTTATAAAATCCATGAAGGGCAAAGGGTAGATATCCGCGTCGATACGTTTCCCGGCCAACCGTTGACGGGTCATGTGAAAGAAATAAGCAAGGCCACGGCTTCGACCTTTTCGCTGCTTCCTTCAACGAATACCAGCGGTAACTTTACCAAAGTAACCCAGCGCATTCCCGTCAAAATTTCAATTGATGATCAGCTGGGGCTGGATTTATCGCCTGGCATGAGTACTACGATCAAAATTCATTTGAAAAGCAACTGAAAAGGGGTTAGTTATCCATGAAAAAAATACATAAATGGCTTATTCCAACGGTTCTTACAACGGTTTTCGTTGGAATTTTGCCGGGATGCAGCGATACATCGGACGCAAGCGGTGCGAATCCCGCGAGTGTGCCGGTAAAGGTCATCAAGCTTGGTCAATTCACGGATCCGGGGTTAAGCGGTAAAATTATCCCCGATCAAGATATCAAAATCGTATCGAAGGTATCCGGCAAAGTGGCCGGGGTGAATGTGCAGGAAGGCGATAAAGTGAAAAAAGGCGACGTGCTGGTCCAATTGGAAACGGACGACTTGCTTCAGCAAGTGAGGCAAGCCCAATCCGGCGTGGCCGCGGCGGAGGCGAAGCTGGCCGATACGCAGGCAGGAGCCCGCACGCAGGAGATACAGGGGCTGGAGAGCGCCGTGAAAATGGCGCAGGGCGCTTATGAACAAGCCACGGCTGCCCTGCAGCAAGCCAGCGCCGCCTTGGATCTGAGCACCAAAACCTATAACCGCCTGCGGAACATGTTTGACAGCAGCTCAAGCGTGACGCAGGAGGAACTGGATAAGGGTACGCTCGATTATGAGAAAGCCAAAGCGGGCTACGAGCAGGCGCAGGCCGCGCAAAAATCGGCGGCGGCCCAGGTAGAGGCGGCCAAGGCCAAGCTCGAACAGGCCCGGATCGGGCCTACGGACAATACGCTCAAAGCGCTTCAGGCGGAGGTTGACCGGTTACACGCGGGACTGGAGCTGGCGAACAGCAGCCTGAACAATGCAACGATTACGGCACCGATCGACGGCGTCGTCGTGAAGAAAAGCATATCGCCGGGCGAGATGGCTCAGGCAGGGGTGCCGATCATCTCCCTGGTCAATATGGATCAGGTACAAGTGGAGTTGAGCGTAGCGGACAATCAAATTTCCAAGGTAAACGTAGGGACACCTGTACAAGTGAAGGTTCAAAGCATACCGGATCAATTGTTCCAGGGTACGATCTCGTTTGTCAGTCCCGTTTCTAACCCGAACAGCAATACATTCCCGGTCAAAGTAAAGGTGGATAACAAGGACGGCCTGCTGTTTGCCGGTATGGTGGCCGAAGTCCATATTGATGGTGCCGGGGATAACCGGATCGAGGTGCCGAAAAGCGCCATCGTGAAAAAAGAGAACAAGGAATATCTGTTCATTATGGATAACGATACGGCTCGCCTCGTAGAAGTGAAAACGGAAGAAAAAAATCAGGATTGGGTTTATGTGCAGCCGAATGACAAGCTCAAGGGAGACCGACAAATTGTCGTGAACCCCGGGGATAAGCTGGCGGATGGCACCAAGGTGAAAGCTCAATAGGAGGTGCTTGCAGCTATGGCCGATGCATCGGCGGTCAATCAACAACAAAAGTCGGGAGATAGCGGGATGTGGTTTGCACTGATCGCCATCGTGCTGGGCACCTTTGTCTCTGTACTTAACAGCAGCCTGATGAATGTAGCGATGAATAAATTCGTCGCGGTGTTCGGCTCCGATATCAATACGATCCAGTGGGTTATCACCGGATATACGCTGGCTTCCGCCATGGTCATTCCCATGTGCGGCTTTCTGGGGGCGCGATTCGGGAATAAAACCGTGTTTATCTATTCCGTTGCCGGTTTTACTCTGGGGTCGGTCGTTTGCGGGCTTGCGTGGAGCGACAGCACGCTCATTTTATTCCGTGTGCTTCAAGGCTTCGCCGGCGGATTTATTATGCCGATCGGGATGTCCATTATTTATTCGAACTTCCCTAGAGATAAGGTCGGTACCGCCATCGGGCTGTGGGGCGTGGCCGCCATGGTAGCTCCCGCACTCGGGCCGACGTTCGGCGGATATTTGATTCAATACTACAGCTGGCGTCTGCTGTTTTTCATCAATATTCCTATCGGTATCCTTGCCGTTATACTCGGAAAGATCCTGCTGAAAGACACACCGCGTGAAGAAGGGTTGAAATTCGATACGACCGGCGCGGTGCTTTCCATGATATTCTTTGGAACGCTGCTGCTGGCCTTAAGCAAGGGCCAAGCGGAAGGATGGACATCGTTGTACATCGTCAGCCTGCTGTTTATCGCCTTTTTCAGCTTTTTGCTGCTGCTCTGGGTCGAGCTTGGTGTGGAGCAGCCCGTGCTCGATTTGAGAATTTTCAAAAATGCCAAATTTACGATCAGCGTGATTTCGGGCAGTCTGGTCATGATGGGCATGATGGGCGGTACGTTCTTAACGCCGCTGTACCTGCAAAATATCCAGGGGCTTACCGCGATGCAGACCGGTATACTCATGATGCCCCAGTCGGTTGCCATGGCTTTGATGATGCCGCTCAGCGGGAAGCTGGCGGACCGGTTCGGTATTGTTCCATTAAGTGTCGTCGGACTGTCTATCCTGGGTATAATGACGATGGAGCTGCATCATTTGACGACAGATACACCGAATCATTGGTTGAATTTTATCTTAACAATACGCGGAATCGGGATCGGGCTTTGCATGATGCCGCTGACCACAGCCGGCATGATGGCTGTGGCTCCTCAGCAGGTCGGCAACGCTTCTCCGCTGTCCAACGTTTGCCGTCAGGTGGCCGGGTCTTTGGGGATCGCGCTTTTCGCCGCCATCATGAGCAACCGTCAAATTCTTCATTATCAGCATATTTCCGACAGTGTGTCTGTCGACTCCATTACGGCCAATGATACGCTTTCGATGCTCTCCGGAGCGATTTATTCCTGGGCGGTGGATATGGCGACAGCATCGGGAACCGCAGCCTCATACTTGGCCGGTTTTATGCAAAGAGAAGCCATGGTAAGGTCGATCGCCGATACATTTTACCTCTCGGCTATACCTGCTTTTCTCTGCATCCCGTTTGTGTTTTTCCTGAGCGGCAAGAAAAAAGCCCCTGCTGCAAAAAAGTGAATGCAGCCGGCGGCCCAGTGATTTCGGGAGGTTTACAAAAATGAAGAAAAGGTTATCTATTCTATTGAGTGCGGCTATGGCGTTTTCGATGCTTTCAACCGCAGCATTCGGTGCCGGTACATCGAAGTCATCGGCTGACTTCAGCGATTTAAAGGATTTGGATGCTTCTGCGAAAGCGAAATTCGATACGATGATATCCGCAGGCATTTTCGATGGAGTCGGGGAAGGAAGATTTGGTTTAAAAGACAAAATGAACCGCGCTCAATTCGCGAAGGTCGCTGCGTTGATTTTCGGCTTGAAGGTGGACACTTCCTTGAAGGCTTCCAGCTTTAGCGACGTAAGTGCCGACGACCCTGCGAACGGCTACGCCCTTCCCTATATCGAAGCGCTCAGAGGGGCTAATCTCACGGACGGCTTTGCTCAGAATGCGTACAACCCGGCCGGTGAAGTGACAAAGGAGCAGCTCGCCGCCTTTTTGATCCGCGGTTTGAATAAAGATGCTGAAGCCAAATCGACAGCGGGCTTGAACGATCCGACCGTCTCGGATTGGGCCAAAGGCTACGCTGCTCTGGCTATCCGGCTAAAGCTTATGGACAGCGAAACGGACGGTACATTCGGAGGTACTTCTGCTGCCACCCGCGAGCTGTTGGTTACCTCTTCTTATGAAGCAAAGCAGCAATATATACCTGGCTCCAGAAATACGAATGAACCCGGCGGAGGAGCAGTTACGCTGACCACGGATATGCCAAGCTACGACATTACGGGCAGCACGCAAGCACAAGTTAAAAGCGTACTGCAGGAAAAGACTGATGAGGGTTGGAGAATCGGCGCTGTCGTGAAGCTGAAGAACACATCGGGCTCAGCGGTTCGGATTCCTGATTATGAGCTTCGGGCCAAAGCTTCGGACGGCACGGTATACGTTCTGCAATCAAGCGCAAGCAACCCGCATTCGATTCCGCCTCAGAGCTATGTGGAATTAAGCTATATGACCGTGATTGAAGTGAAAACGGAGCTGAATTTAACGGATTTGCTTTGGATTGATGTAGATCAGAATGTGTATCCGAAGCAGGAGACCCTGCTGGCTGATGCTCCAATCGGATCGATCGTATGGCGCGGCAAGGATGCAGTCATTGAGGATTCGGCTTTGTTGGGGAATTGGGGCGTCACGTTCTCCGTTCCGGGAGAGTCCTCTGCTTTGAAGTATACGGCTTCGCGATTGAACCGACAATTTACAGGACAAGCGCCGACCTATATCGTGCAGCTCATCGTGGAAAACCCGGGCAGCTATACGGAAACCGTTCCGGATTTTACCCTCGGGGGAAAAGCGGAGGGACAGACGTTTATCGGGAAGCGGATCGAACAGGAACCCGTTACTCTCCATCCCGGCGAGAGGAAGTATTTACATTACGCGGTCACTACCGACCTGAACACACAGCTTACTGCGTTCTATGTTCTATCGCCTGAAAGCTTCTTGAAGCAAGGGCAGAGCACGCCAATAGTGTACTATACCGGAAGGATCGGCTTCAGATTCCCGTCATCTTACGGAACGCCGATGGCATTGCCGGCTTATGAGTTTGGCAAACCTATTGCCATCGACTCGCTAAGTCAAGCCGTTAGTCCGCAGTTGGGCGTGTCGCTAATGAGTCTGGATTGGTTTGAAAATGAAGGACAAAGCTTCAAGACGGCGGTGGCACAGCTGAAATTCAAGAACCCGAGCGGCAGCCCGCTTTCGGTTCCTGATCTGACGGCCGAGCTGCAGAATGCCCAGGGCATCCTATACAGCGGCAGCCGGACTGCGAGCTCCGTGAAAGAAGTGCTGCCCGGAATGGGGACGGTAGTCACGTTCACCTTTACCGTACCTTTATCCGAGGATGCGGCCCGGTTCACCTTCCGTCTTTTGGAGCAGCAGGGGCAGCAAACGTACAAATTTCCGGTTGCTGAAACCAGTGTGGCTGTAAATCCGCCTGCAGCCGATTCTACTTTGCTCACGTTCTATCCTTTTGAATTGAAGCTGTCTTCCTGGTCTTTATCCGCCGTTACGATGGCGAACCCTACGACCCGGGCATACACCTTTAATTATAAATTCAAGATGGACCTTGACGTTCATACGACCGATGAGGTGATCGTAGACCCTGGCAATCCGAAGCTGTATATGCAGCTGGAGAACAGTGAAGGCACGCGGATAGCCTCCAAGGTGTACACGTTGGCAGGAGAAAACCGGTTGATGAGCGGGAGCCAGATCATTAATTTTGATAATGTAAGCTCGGATCAGCTGGAAATTCCCGTGACGCTGAAAATTTATGAAACCATAAACACCCCTGCCGGCGATGCCAAACGGTTATTAGCTGTATTGAAGCAATGATCATCCCTTTGATTTTCAGGCTGTCTTATGAGCCCGGTTTAAAAAAAGTGTTGACGATCTAATCATCCGATGGTACTGTTTAATTCATAGTAAGTATATATGAATGGTTGTTTTGGCGAATGCGGTAATTCGGCGGTAAACCCCGACACGTCGGGGGCAGGCATGTCCGGCGCAAATCATAACACCGTTTTGCTGACCATATGTATGGAAGCCTTCTCCTCTCCTGTTCATGAGAGTTAAGAAGGCTTTTTTGATGAAGGAGATGCTTTCTCCTTGATGGGACAGGCAGGTATATGGGCAGAGCGGGACCCCGCAATGACCGGGAATGAGATGGATGGTTTCCAACCATGAGAGGGAGGTAAATATGGCAAACTCGGTAATCCTTTATCCGCTTGGTGTTGGAGATGCCTTCACTGCGCGACATTTTTTTGTGAACAGCTTCATCAGCGTGGACGGCCGTGAGTTTTTTATTGACTGCCCGGCTTATCTCGGAAAAATGTTTCATTCTAACAATAAGCACGGGGAACTGAAACTCGATCTTCACCGTTATCGCGAGCTTTTCATTACTCATATGCATGCAGACCATGTCGGCGGACTTGAGGAACTCGCATACTTTCAGTATTACAAAACCGAGAATCCGGTTAAACTCTATGGTCCCGAATGGCTGCTTCAAGACATCTGGACTCATTTGCGCCCGGCCCTTGAGCCATCTGTGCGCGAAGGAGGCGGGCTTGCTGCCTTTGACTGGTATTTTGACCCGGTTCCGATTCCGCATTTCCATGATTTCGGAGACTTCAAAGTCAGCTATAAAACCACTCGCCACATCCCGCGCACGCTCGCCTTCCGGTTCGACTTTGGCAATTTCAGGCTTGGTTATGCCCCGGATACGGGATTTGATCCTGATTTGATCGCATGGCTTAATGAATGCGATTTAATCATACACGATGCATGGTTCGGCAAAACCGAAGCATTAGGAGGAGACATTCGCAGCCTACACACGCCCATTGCCGATTTGTTGACGCTGCCGGAGGATTTTCAACGTAAAACGCTCTTATGCCATTATGCGGACACGGCATATCGTGACAGTCCGGAGAATCCAAGTGAAAACATTGGCGCCTATCGTTTATTGCAGCAAGGAAAAGTATACCGGTTGGTATAGGCCGGAAATTTGCAGAGCGGCGGGCAACCTCCGCGAAGAAACGGCTTATTCGGAAATTGACATAACATCCGCACGAAAATGTTCGAAATGCAAAAAAACAAACAAAAGAAACCGAACAATAGCTTGCCAAACTTTACTTATTTAGGTAATATGGTGATATGCTGGTTTAGAAGGTGATAGCGTGCTTCCGATAGATTCTAATGAAAGTAAGAAGAAGCTTGCCCATCTTTATAACGAAGTATCCAAGAGTTTGTTCGGATTCGGTACGATTTCGCTTAAAGTATCGATTGATGGCAATATAATCACTTTCAAAGCCAAACATCGCCGGTCTCCGCGTTCGGAAGCTTTGGAGGGAGAAGCCCCCAATTTGAAGTATGAAGTTGACTTTTATATGTCGAACATTTACAAGAAGAAGATGAGGGAACGGTTGGAGGAAAGATTCGAATTGGACATTGAGGCGGTGCTGCGGGACTATGATCCTGCCACCCAGTGGGCCATCACGAATGTTATTTTGGCCGAATCCTGACGGAATATCCGGTACGTTCCCTTTTTGATATATCTTAAGGGGAGCTACCCCACGGAAACCAACGGATAACGCCTGACTTTGTTTACGAAGGGAAAGCGCTTTGGTTAGAAGATTCTTTCTAGCTGAAACGCTTTCCTTTTTTTTATTTAACCACATAAAACAAGGGGAGGAATAGGATGTGAAGAAAAAATGGATTAGCGGCCTGGTTTCAGTATCTCTTTTGGGACTGGCTCTGGCCGGGTGCGGAACGGAAAAGCAAGAACCAAGCGGTACGGCGTCGGAGGGCGGTGGGGAACCGACCAAACTCGTTATTTCCACCTGGGGCTTCTCGGAGGATTTTTTCAAGAAAGAAGTCTATGAACCGTTCGAAAAACGGCATCATGCCCGAATCGTCGTTGAAATTGGTAACAATGCGGAACGTTTGAGCAAAGTAAAGCAGGGCAGCTCTCAAGTGGACCTCATTTATTTGTCGGATTACTATGCGCAGCAGGCGATTGAAGCCGGCTTGTTCGAGAAGATCGACCGGAGCAGAATACCTAATATCGAGCAGATTTACGATATAGCCAAAGCGCCGCTCGGCGAGGAGTACGGTCCGGCGTATACGATCGGCCAACTGGGCATTGCATACAATCCGAAAACGGCGGGCAAGGAGCTGAAATCCTGGAGTGATCTATGGAGTCCTGAGCTGGCCAAGAAGCTGACGCTGCCGTCGATCACCTCGACGAGCGGCCCGATGGTTCTTGATGCCGCATCGCATGTGGCCGGCTCCTCCTCATTCGATGAAGAGCAGGCGTTTGCCAAGCTGAAAGAGCTGAACCCCCATGTAGTCAAGTATTACAGCAAGACGTCCGAATTCGTGAATATGTTCGCCCAAGGCGAAATCGTCGCGGGACCGATTTTGGAAATGTACGTGAAAGATCTGAAAGCCGCTGTTCCGGACGCGAAGTTCATCGCCCCGCAGGAAGGAGCTTACGCTGTAATCAACACCGTGAATGTAGTGAAGGGCAGCAAGAACAAACCGTTGGCCGAAGAGTTCATTAACTGGCATCTGAGCAAGGAAGTTCAGGAGAAGGCGGCCAAAGCGGCTGTCGATTCTCCGGTGAATAAAACATTGCAGCTGAAACCGGAGGAAGTACAAGGAATCACCTATGGTATAGAGGTTGTGGAGAAACTGCGTATGCTGGATATGAAATTCGTCAATGAACGTTTGAAAGCCTGGACCGACCGTTGGAACCGGGAAATCACGCAATAAGGCGAATGAACGGATAAACAAGGATATGCGGTTTTCCAGTGTATCCTTGTTTTTTCTTGACGGGAGCTTATGCGGAAGAAAGGGGACGGTTATGCAAAAGAAAGTTATCCTGGATGTGGATACCGGTATTGATGACGCGCTCGGGATTGTGCTTGCGGTTCGCAGCCGGCAGCTCGATATTCTGGGGATTACCACAGTGAGCGGAAACGTTTCTTTAGCCAAAGCGACCGAGAATACATGCAAAATCTTGGAGCTGCTGGATGCGGCAGAGCGGATTCTCGTCATCCGGGGGGCGGACCGGCCTTTGTTCCGGCCGGCCGTGTTTGAACACAGAGTGCATGGGGAAGACGGTCTAGGCGGCGCGTTATCCGCAATGCAGCTTGAGAAAACGGCTGCGGACGGCTTTGCTCCCGATTTCATGATCGCGAGTGCGGCGCGGTTTCCGGGCGAGGTTACGCTGGTCATGACGGGGCCTCTCACCAATCTGGCCCATGCCGTCAGGAAAGATCCGGGCTTGGTCCATCGCGTGAAGGAGGTGATCTTCATGGGAGGAGCAGTCCAAAGCTTCGGCAACGTGACGCCCACCGCCGAGTACAACATGTACGTCGATCCGGAAGCAGCGAAGATCGTTATGCATGCGGGCTTTCGTTCATTAACGCTGGTCGGGCTGGACGTCACACGCCGTGCGCTGCTGACAGAAGAGCACATCGGGCAGCTGGCCGGCTCTCCCTTAGGTGCTTATGTCCGGCAGAGCACGGCAGATTATATGAAGCGTTACTATGAACGGTACGGAGTGCGTGCTTGCGCCATGCACGATCCGCTGGCCGTCGGCGTAGCCATAAACCGCGACCTGGTCACAACCGGATATTATTACGTGGATGTGGAGACCCGAAGCGACTTGTGCGACGGGCAGACGGTCTGCGATTTTCAGAACCGGCTTCACAAGCAGCCGAACGTCCATGTATGCCTGGAAGTCGATACCGGCGCTTTCCTCCGGCTGTTTATCCGTGCTCTTCGCAGCATCTAGTACCGGCGAAACAAGGAACGGAACAGGAGATTGCTTTACATGAAAAAAACGTATATTTATCTGCTGCTGCTGCCCGGCCTATTGTTTTTGGCGGTATTTATGCTCATGCCTATCCTGCTGACGATCGGTTCGACCTTCTTTCCGGAAGGGAGCTTTACGCTCGGCGGGTATATGCAGTTTTTCAAGGATCCGTATTTTCTCAAAATATTGCTCACGACGCTGCGGGTGAGTCTTGTGACAACCGCAATGTGCGTTATTGTGGGATTCCCGGTGGCGTATTACATCTCCAGGCAGTCTCCCCGTACAAAAGCAGTGCTGCTGGCTTTGGCCATCTTTCCGCTGCTGACGAGCCCGGTCGTCCGCTCGTTCAGCTGGATGATCATTCTAGGCAAGAACGGACTTCTGAATCGTTCTCTGTCGGCTCTGGGCATGATCGATCAGCCGCTCGAAATTCTGTATACTCCTGCGGCGATGATGATCGGCATGGTTCATCTGTTTCTGCCGCTGATTGTGATCACTCTCGTCGGCGTGCTGGAGAACATCGATCCCGATTTGTTGAAGGCCGCGGAGAGCCTGGGGGCATCCAGGCTGAAAGCCTTTTTCAGAGTCGTCGTGCCGCTGAGCGTGCCCGGTCTGATCGTAGGGAGCATTCTGGTGTTCGTAGGCAGCCTGACGGCTTATACGACGCCTGCCCTGCTCGGAGGCAAGCAGCTTGTCGTCTCCACCTTTTTGTACCAAAATGCAATTACGCTGAATGATTGGTATTCGGCATCGGTGATCGCCGCGATTATGATTGTCGTGACATTGGCTGTCATCGCCCTGATGAATGCCGTCGCCAATAAATTGAATCCGAAGGGGTAGCTTGATGTGCGGGAGAACCATCGCGGACTGGGTTTGTTTACGCTGCTGGTCTATATCTTTCTGCTCGGGCCCCTGCTGATTATCGGGGTGGCTTCCTTTGAACCGGGCACAATTCTGAAATTTCCTCCCCAGGGATTTTCATTCAAATGGTATCAACATATCTTTGAAGTCGAGATGTTCATGAAGACCTTCCGGACATCCGTGCTTGTTTCGTTTGTCGGCAACGTATTGGCGCTTCTGCTGGGCATTCCCGCGGCGTACGCGTTAAGCCGGTTTAGCTTCAAAGGCAAGGACACCTGGAATGCGGTCTTTATTTCGCCGGTGCTCATCCCCGGCATTGTGCTCGGCTTTATCATGCTGAAGTATTTGATCGTCGCTTATCAACTGCCGATTTATACGGCCTTGTTCGCGGGGCATACCGTCATTATGCTTCCGTTTATGATCCGCGTCATCGCTTCCAGCTTGTCCAATTTCGATTTTGCCGTCGAGGAAGCGGCGCATAGTCTTGGGGCGGGGCCTCTCCGCACCTTTTTCACCATCGTGCTGCCCAATATCAAGTCGGGCCTTATCGCAGCTGTACTCATTGCGTTTTTGGAGTCGTTCAACAATGTGGACATTTCCGTCTTTATGACGGGACCGGGCGTCAGCACGCTGCCGATCCAGATGCTGACTTATGTGGAAAATAACTTTGACCCGACGATTGCGGCGATTTCCGTGCTGCTCATGATCTTTACGGCCATGCTGATGTTTGTGATCGAGCGATTGATGGGATTATCTTATTTTACCAAAAAATAACGGAGGCTATTATCATGGCATTGCTTATGCTGGACAACGTATCGGTCGCTTACGATCAGCAAAATATATTGCAAAATTTCAGTCTGGATATAGACAAGGGGCAGTTTGTGTCGCTGCTCGGTCCGAGCGGCTGCGGGAAAACGACGACCTTGAGATTGATCGCCGGATTCCTGGAAGCCAGGGCTGGGCGATTCATATTTAACGGAAAAGACTACACCCGGGTTCCGGTCAGCAAACGGAATTTTGGCTTTGTGTTTCAAAGCTATGCTTTATTCCCGCACCTGAACGTTTACGATAATGTCGCTTTTGGCCTGCAGATGCGCAAGGTTCCCAGGGAAGACATCGACCGGCGGGTCAAAAAAATATTGGACATTGTCAGTCTCGGAGGCCTAGACAAGCGAATGCCCAAAGCTTTATCGGGAGGGCAGAGGCAGAGGGTAGCGATCGCCCGCGCGCTGGTGATCGAGCCCGACCTGCTACTGTTTGACGAGCCGCTCAGCAACCTCGACGCCAATCTCCGGATCAACATGAGGGTGGAAATCCGCCGCATTCAGCAGGAGCTCGGCATTACTACCGTCTATGTTTCGCATGATCAGGAGGAGTGCTTTTCGATTTCGGATCAGGTGGCCATTATGAACAAAGGGTTAATCGAACAGCTCGATACACCGGCCGCCATATTTAAATACCCTAAAACCGAATTTGTCGCCAAGTTCACCGGCTTTACCAACTTTATCGATTTCGAAGCGCGCAGAGACCGCGGCGGAGACATTGAGCTGAAGCACCGGGGCGGGCATACATTCACGGTCGCTCCGAATCCGAAGTATGCGCAGCATGCCGGCCGGAAAGGCGCCATACGTCCTGACGATATCGTCCTTCACGGCGTTGGCGAGGCTTACTCCTCCGGCGGGAACAGCCTGACGGGAACCGTCAAGGTGAGCACATTCCTGGGACGAAGCTACCAATATATCGTTGAAACGGAGCTCGGGAATTTTACGGTCAACAAAGAAATGGATTTACCTTATGTCAACGGGCGGCAGGTTCATCTGCAATTCCCTAAGGACAAGCTGGTATTGGTTAAATAATGAACTTGGAGGTGCCCGGCATGCGAGCGGATCTGCTGATCCAAAACATTCATATCTACAACAGTTATTTTAAATCATTCATTCAGGGAAACGCGGCTGTCGCGGACGGCAGGTTTTTGTACATCGGCCCCCGCGGAGCGGAAGACCTTGAAAGCGATGAGGTGATGGACGGGAGCGGACGCTATCTGATTCCGGGACTGATTGACATTCATCTTCATATCGAAAGCACGATGGTGACGCCCCGGACGTTCTCTTACGGGCTCCTCCCGAACGGCGTCACGACCATTGTGCCCGAGCCCCATGAGATGGCCAATGTATTCGGGATGGACGGCGTGAAGCAGATGATCCGGGCGAGTGAAGGCTGTATGGTCGATATGTTCTATGCCGTCCCCAGCTCGGTTCCTGCAACTTCGCTGGAAACGTCGGGAGGCTCTCTGGACATTCCCGAATTGGACGAGCTGCTGCAATCGGAGAACATCATTTGCTTGGGCGAAATCATGAACTACGTCGATGTCGTGACCGCTCCCGACAGCAAGACGAATCGGATTCTGAAGCATGTCCGCAGCCATTATCCCGATTTGATCATTGAGGGGCACTGCCCGAGGCTGCTGGATCTGGATTTGCAGCGCGTCATTTATGCCGGAGTCGATTCGGACCATACGCATCAGACCGTGGAAGGGTTGAAAGCGCGTATCGGCGCAGGGATGTTTATCGAAATTCAGGAAAAATCGATGAGCGAAGAGGTGATGGACTTTTTGATTGCCAACGACGTCTCGGAGCATTTTTGCTTTGTAACCGACGACGTCATGGCCGATTCCCTTCAGCGGCGGGGCCATTTGAACCATCTGGTGCGCAAAGCGATCTGTATGGGCATGAGCCCCGAGCGGGCCATTTACGCGAGTACATTCACCCCGTCCAGGAGGATGCGGCTTCACGATCGGGGGGCGATCGCCCCAGGGAAGATCGCAGATTTCCTGGTCGTATCCGATATCCGGGAGTTCGCCATTGATCAGGTGTACAAGAACGGGCGGCTAGCGTTCGATGTTAACGATGATTACCGGCAGCAGGAGTTTCCGCCGGCATTCCCGGCCCATTATTACGAAAGCGTCAAACTTCCTCTGCTGACCGAAGCCGATTTCGCGATCCGCACGGAGGAGGCCGACGGCCGGTATGCCTGCCGGGTGATGATGGTCAATAAAGATTCGACGTTCACCCGGGAGCACCGCGGGGAGGTGGACATCCGGGGCGGGGAGCTCCTATGGCAGGAAAGCCCCTATGGCCTGATCGCTACCTTCGAGCGCTACGGCAAGACTGGCAATCGGGCGTACGGTTTGATCGGCGGAGATACGATCCAGCGCGGCGCGGTGGCGACGACTTACTCCCACGATAACCACAACCTGCTTGTCGTCGGTCATCATCCGCAGGACATGATGCTGGCGGCCAATGAGGTGATCCGTTGCCACGGAGGCTTCTGTGTAGTGGAGGACGGCCGTGTGCTGGCCCATCTCCGGCTGTCCGTCGGCGGCATCTTGACCGAGGCCCCGCTGGAGCAGGTGGCTAAGGAAGTGGAGCGGCTGTGCCAAGCGATGGAATCGCTCGGATACCGCCATTATAATCCGATTATGTCGATCAGCACGCACTCGCTGCCTGTCAGCCCGCATTTGAAAATAACCGACCGGGGTTTGATCGATGTAAACGCGGGAAAGATCGTATCATTGATAACAGGAAAATAAGGAATTGACAAAAAAACGGATCAATTTTATAATTTAAATTATTCCAATTGAATTAATATGATTTGACCGGTACGCCGGAAAATCCATTCTCGCTGCGAGAATGGATTTTTTTATTCTTATGAGAAGATAGGAGGATGTAAAATATGAGTCGAATTGCAGGTCCTAGGTTTGGAGTATGGACACCGGTTTATGGAACATGGGGGGCTACGACGCATCCGGAGGACCCCTTTGACGCTTCCTGGGAAAGAGCTAAACGGCTGGTGCTGTCCGCCGAAAAGCTCGGCTACGATTCAACGCTTATAGCCCAGCATATCGTCAATCCGTACGGGCATGAATTTGATATTTTGGAGACCTGGACCGCAGCCGCCGGTCTGGCCTCATTAACCTCAAGCATTGAAATTATCGCCGCGATAAAGCCGACGCTCTTCCACCCGGTGGTGCTCGCCAAGCAAGCTCTCGGCATCGAGGAGATCAGCGGCGGACGGTTCTCGATCAATGTGGTCAATGCCTGGTACAAACCGGAGCTGCTCCAATCGGGCATTCCTTTTGCCGAACATGACGAGCGTTATATTTACGGAACCGAATGGCTCACGATTGTCCGTTCGCTGCTGTCCGGGGAGAAAACCAGCTTTGAGGGCAAGTACTTCCACGTGGATGGAATTGAATTGAACCCGAAACCGAAAACAAGGCAGCGTCCTGCCATTTATGTGGGTGGAGAGTCGGAGCCGGCGAGAGATTTGGCTGCGGGTCTGGGCGACGTCTGGTTTATTAACGGGCAGCCGCTTGAGAATGTCGAGAGGCTCATCCGTTCCGTTGCCGGGCGGAAACGGGAAGGCGTCCCCGTCCGCTTTGGGCTGTCCGCTTTTGTCATTGCGCGTGAGACGGAGGAGGAAGCGCAGGCCGAGCTGGCTAAAGCCTGGGAATATGCCAAGGCCGACCAGCCTCTGAATGAACAGCTTTTCGGACATGCAGACCAGAAAGCAGTCATGTTTCAAACGATTGCCAAGTATCCGGCTATAGGTACGAACGGGGGCACGGCAGCGGGGCTGGTCGGTTCATATGACCAGGTAGCCGAGCGGATCGCAGCGTTTCACGAGATTGGCGTCGAACTGTTTATGCTGCAGTTCCAACCGCTTGAATCCGAGCTGGAACGCTTTGCGAGGGAGGTTTTCCCGCGTGTTCGCAGCTTGAACCCGGTCGCGCTTTAATCTGAATGGGAATGTACAACAAATAAAAATCCTTGAAGCGGCCTTGGTCCTGAATTTTTTTGGACTAAGGCCGTTTCATTTTGCCCGTAATGTTATTGTCAAAGCCTTTTTGGCGGGGATTTTTTTGTAATAAAAATATATTGATATCAGTTCAAAAATGTAGTAAAACTACATTATACTGAAAGAGAGGACTGCAGGTATGGCTACTTTTCAGCATCGCGTCAAAGCCATTGAAAAGGAGATGACCAATTCCGAGAAAAAGATTTACAGCATTTTGTCCCAAACGGAGAAGCCTTTTCTGCTTTCCATGAATGAGCTGTCCAAATTGAGCGAAGTCAGCGAGCCCAGCGTAGTCCGGTTTTACCGAAGACTCGGGTATGCCAGTTATCAAGAGCTCAAGGTGGCGCTGGTTCAGGAAAATGCAAACGATAACGCGGCCGGCAGCATTTATGAAGAGATCGATTTATCGGATTCCGCCGATCAAATTTTTCATAAAATTATCGATCAAACCATGGTCGCTCTGCATACAACCAAGGAATTGATTAACTATGAAGCCGTTGAGCGTGCAGGCGCCATGATGGCCGCGGCCAAACGTCTTTTCTTTTTCGGACAAGGGGTTTCGGGGATTATGGCCAGCGATGCGGCTCACAAATTTCTCAGGCTTGGGGAGACGGTGATGCCGATTATCGACCTTCATATGGAAGCCATTGCGGCCTCCCATATGAACGAGGGCGATGTCATTGTCGCCATATCGCACTCCGGCGAAAGCGAAGGGCTGCTCAAGGTGCTCCAATTGGCTAAAGAAAAACAAGCCCGCATTATCGTCATTACGGGCTTCAGCAAGTCGTCGATCGCCCAGATCGCAGACGAGTTGCTGGTCACCAGTGCGAATGAGACCAACTACCGGCCGGACGCCATGGTAAGCCGAATCGTGCAAATGACGATTATCGATTGCCTTTACGTGATTACGGTGCTGCATAAAGGAAATCATGCGATTGAAGCCGTGAACCTTTCCCGCCTTGCGGTGGCCAAATTAAAAACATAATGGAGGGTGCAACATGAAGATACTTACTTTTGGAGACGCGATGATCAGCGGCAAGCAGTTTACGGAGGCCGCACGCTTATTGGGGGACCATGAAATCGTTACGACGGATTGGGAAACCGATTGGGGACGGCTGCAGAACAGACGGCTTGTCATCGAGCAGCAGGGGCCGGCGGTGGAGGAAGTTCCCGCGGTGTTTCGAGAGAACAAGGACGCCGATATGGTGCTCGGTTTGTTCGGACCCTTCTCTGCCGACGGGATGGATGCCTTTGATCATTTAAAGCTGATCGGCGTGGCAAGGGCGGGAACGGAGAACGTCGATGTGAAAGCGGCTACGCAGCGCGGGATTATCGTCGTCCATGTCATGGGCAGAAATGCACAGGCCGTTTCGGATTTTACCATAGGCTTGATGCTGAGCGAGTCGAGAAACATCGCCCGTGCGCATCTGTCGATCAAGAATGGGGAATGGCGGAAGGTGTTCAGCAACTCGGATTACATTCCGGAGCTGAAAGGCAAAAAAATCGGTATCGTCGGCTTCGGTTATATCGGACGCCTGGTGGCAAAGAAGCTGGCCGGATTCGATGTTCAAATCCTGGTGTATGATCCATACGTCAAAGCGGAATCCGTCGATATGCCGGGCGTGACTTTGGTCGGGAAGGAAACGCTGTTTGCCGAATCCGATTTTATCTCCATCCACGCGAGATTGACCGAGGAAAACCATCATTTCGTCAGCCATGCGGAGCTGTCCATGATGAAGCCTACGGCCTATCTGATCAATTGCGCCCGGTCCGGGCTGATCGATACGGAGGCGTTGGTTCAAGCGCTGTCCGAGAAGAAGATTGCCGGCGCCGGACTCGATGTGTTCGATATCGAACCGATTCCTGCGGATCATCCGCTGCTTGCGCTCGATAACGTAACGCTGACCACGCATATTGCCGGAACGACTTCGGACGCTTTGACTCAATCGCCTTATTTGCTGGCAGAAGAAGTGAAAAAGGTGCTTGACGGGGAGAAAGCCAACTGGATCAAAAACCCCGAGGTTCTGGAGCATCCCAAAGTGAAGGAATGGCTTACCCTACTGAAATCATAAACGTATGGTGATCATGAAACCGGGAGCAGACGAGGTCATGACCCTTTTTGTCCGCTCTCCGGTGTATGCAGATGATTATCATCATCGGTTCACCTTGCAGCCATCGCTTCCGGCAATACCTGCACGTTGAACTATAGCATAAGCGGAGGAGACCCGTATGACCCATCACATGACCGACGGTCCATTGGTGCTCGTCCTGGATATCGGAACAACCGGCGGGCGCGTCATTCTTATAGACCAGGCCGGGGAAATCCTTGGTATGGCCTATCGTGAATATCAGAGTGTGTTTCATGCTCCGACCGTGATTGACCATGATCCTGCGACCTGGCTGCTGGCGATCGAGCAGGGGATTGCCGAATTGCGGCAAACGGCCGCGCAGCTATGGAACAAGGTTCGGGCTATCTCCATTGCCACGCAGCGGGCGACGATCGTTCCGGTTGACGAGAACGGCATCCCTTTGGCTCATGCGATTCTGTGGCAGGATAAGCGTCCGATCGAGGAAAGCAAACAAATTGAAGAACGCTTGGGACAAAAGATGATTTATGAGCGGACGGGACTCAAGATCGATCCGTACTTTTCACTGCCCAAAATCATGTGGTTCCGGAATCATAAACCGGAGATATACGCCCGGACGGCCTGCTTCCTAACGGTCCACGATTATCTTGTCCACGCCTTGACCGGCGAATTTAAGACCGACTGGACCCAGGCGTCCCGCACGATGCTGTTCAATATTCACGAGTTCGCCTGGGATCGGACCATTGCCGAGGCGATGAATGTGGATCTTCACAAGATGCCGGAAGCTTATCCGACGGGTACCATTGCCGGCAATGTAACGAACGCGGCGGCGGACCGGTTCGGCCTAAAGGCGGGAACGCCGGTTGTAATGGCAGGCGGGGATCAGCAGTGCGCGGCGGTCGGGCTTGGCGCGATCCGTCCCGGCATCGTGAAAGTAACGACAGGCACCGGATCTTTTGTCGTCGCCCCGACAGCCCGGCCGATTCGCAGCGCCGATCAGAAGGTCGTGTGCAGCGCCTCCGCGGTTTTGGGCCAGTGGGTCATTGAAGCGGGCATCTTTACGACCGGCTCCACCTATCGCTGGCTGAGGGATTTCCTTGGGACGGACGGATCTTACGATGCCCTGAATCAGCAGGCGGAGATGTCCGCCCCCGGGGCGAACGGTCTGTTTCATATTCCGCATTATGCAGGCAGCGCCGCGCCATATTGGAATGCCAACGCCTCGGGAATTTTGTTCAATTTGTCGCTGGGGACCAAGAAGAGCGATGTCGTTCGCGCCTATCTGGAGGGCATCTGCTTTGAAATTCAAAAAAATCTGAATGTGATCGATTCCCTGCTTTCGCAGGATCAGAAGGCGGACCATATCCGGCTCACGGCGGTTCATGTCAGCGGGGGGTTGGCCCGGTTGGACTTATTCAATCAAATTCAGGCGGATATTTACGGTCTGGTCGTCATTCCCGACCAAACGGAGCAGGCGACCTCCCTCGGAGCTGCCATGATCGCCTTCACCGCATTGGGCCTGTTTCCCGACTTGAACGAGGCGCATAAAAAGATGGGCAGGCTCGATCTGCAAAGGATGAAAACGGCGAACCGCGAGATGAAAGACATCTACCGGGAAATGGCCGAGCTTCATCATGCCATCTACGAGACTTTGAATAAAGAGCGAATTTATGAACGGGCAAGACGCGTGACGGAAAAGCTGAATGCTTTGCATAAACGGGAATAAACGAAAAAAGCCCCGAACGCCCCCGGGGCTTTTCCGCTTTGCGAAAAAGTGTGTTATAATAGGGGCTAATTATGACGTGAGGGGACTGCTATGGACTTTATAAGCACACGAGGCAAAGTGGAAAAAACGGGTTTTATCCGAACCTTTTTGATGGGGCTTGGAGATGACGGGGGGCTCATGCTTCCGACGGATATTCCGGCCGTTCCGCAAGAAGTGTTCAAACAATGGGAGCAATTAAGCTATCGGGACCTGATGCTCGAAATTTTCTCCTATTTCACCAACGGTGAGATTCCGCGGGAAGATCTGAAGCAATTAATTGACGAAAGCTACTCGGGCTTCCGCAGCCCTGAAGTGACGCCGGTGAAACAAATTCACGATTCGCTGTATGTGCTTGAGCTGTTTCACGGACCGACGTTCGCATTCAAGGATATCGCCCTGCAATTTATGGGCAACCTGTATTCGTACGTCTCCCGCAAGGAGAACGAAATCATTAACATTCTGGGGGCAACATCCGGGGATACGGGGGCTGCCGCCATTCAAGGGGTCAGGGGGAAAGAAGGCATCCGCATCTGCATTCTGCATCCGCATCAAAAGGTAAGCAAGGTGCAGGAGCTGCAAATGACCACGGTCGACGACGAGAACGTCCTGAACTTATCGGTTCATGGCAATTTCGACGATTGTCAGCGGATCATTAAAGAGCTGTTCGCCGATGTGGAGTATAAAAACAAATATCATCTGCGGGCGATCAATTCGATTAATTTCGTTCGCATATTGGCGCAGACGGTATATTATTTTTACGCCTATTTCCAAATTTCCAGGAGGACCCAAGCGGAGAAAATCAGCTTTAGCGTTCCTACCGGTAATTTCGGCAATATTTTCTCGGCCTATCTGGCGAAGCGGATGGGACTTCCGATTCACCGCCTCGTGCTGGCTACCAACGAGAACAATATTTTGGAGCGTTTTGTAAAAGAGGGCGTGTATCGTCCGGGAGATTTCCGGGTTACTCATAGCCCGTCTATGGATATTCAGATTGCAAGCAATTTCGAGCGATATTTGTATTACCTGCTGGATCAAAATCAGGAGAAGGTTACGTCTCTCATGCAGCAGTTCCAGTCGGAAGGCCAAATCGTCATCGACCCGCAGCTGCTGAAGAAAGTACAGTCGGACTTCTCGGCTCACGGGGTGAAGAACGAGGAATGCCTGCAAATCATCAGCAAATATTCCGGGGAATACGACTATTTGGCCGATCCGCATACGGCCTGCGGCATCGCGGCTTACGAGGCCTGCTGCGACAAGGATGAGGTGTGCGTAACGCTGGCTACCGCTCACCCGGCCAAGTTTAACGAATCCATTCAGCTTTGCGATATCTCCCAGAAGTTCCCTGCCGAAATTCAAGCGCTTTTCGACAAGCCCCAGCATATGACTGTGGTTGAAAACTCGAAGCAGGAAGTAGCCGAACAACTGAAACGTTTCTTTTAATATCTGATCAAACCACCGTCCGGGAAGTTCCGGGCGGTTTTATTTTGTTTTGAGTCACGAGTCGGGATAAATCATCGGCCGATCAAAAAAATAGTTGTAAAAAATTCTGCAACTGGTTATTATGGCATTAAGAGCAGTGTACACTACTGTAGTAGTAACTATTGTTGGAATTAGAAATGAGGGAGAGGGATGGAGGATCTGCTGCAAAAGATTCAATCGACGGGATTGACCCAGTACGAGGCCAAGGTGTACCTGACGCTGGTTTCCCGCGGACCTTCGAATGCCTATCAGGTAAGCAAAGCCTCGGGTGTGCCGCGGGCACGCGTGTATGAAGTATTGGACGGCTTGGTGCAGCATGGACTGGTGATGAAGGAAGACGTGGACGGAGGAGCCCATTATTCCTCCTTGCCGGTCGAGGTTTTCCTGGAGTCGATGAAAACGAAATGGGAAGCGACCTACAGCCGTTTGGAAACCGAATTGAAGCTTCTTGAAAAACAAAGCCCCGAACCGGAAGTCTATGTGACGACGATTAAAGGAGAGGACAACATCTTATCCTTTTGCCGCGTTCTTATCCGGCGTGCGGAGAAGCGAATTCTGCTGTCTTTGTGGGAGCCCATGTATCGGAGGCTTAAGGAGGATCTGGAGGCCAAGCGGGATCAATGTCTGCTGAGCGGGCTTCTGTTCCAGGTAAAGGACCCGTTGCCGGGCCTGGAGGTTCACCGTAAAACCCATTACGTGGAGCATGTGGACCATCCGTGGTTTATTCTGTCCATAGATGGCAAGGAGCTGTTCTATGGCCATTCTCCTGAACAGAGCGGCGGCGCCTTCTATACCGACGACCCGGTTCATATTTACCTGCTGGAGGATTATATTTGGCACGATGTGCTGGTCAACCGGTTGGTCACGGAAGATAAGCGGGAAGAAATGGATCAATGGATCACTCCGGCAAGGAAGCGCTTTTTCGGGGAACAATGAATCGGCGCCCTGACCTGATCACATGTGCTCTTGAAGCAAATCAAATGAGAGAGGATAGATGACCATGAGAACCGTTCATGTTGATCAAATTCGTGATTCTATCGCCGTTTTGTGCTGGGAAGCCTGTTATTATCTGCCTGATGATATCCTTGCAGGCTTTCATAGGGCCAGTGAAAGCGAGAAATCGCCCCTGGGCAAAAGTATTTTGGATCAGTTGATTGAAAACGCTCAATTGGCTGCTGAAGAAAATCGGCCTTATTGTCATGATACGGGACTTACGGTGGTTTTTGCCGAAGTGGGCCAGGATGTTCATATTCAAGGCGGCAGCTTCACCGACGCGATTCATGAGGGCATTCGCAAAGGATACAAAGAAGGGTATCTGCGTAATTCCATTGTAGGCGATCCGCTGCTGCGCAATAACACGAACGATAACACACCCGGCGTGATTCATACCAAGATTGTGCCCGGGGATAAAATCCAATTCACCGTTCTTCCGAAAGGAGGCGGAAGCGAGAACATGAGCGCCATGAAGTTTTTGCTTCCCGGAGACGGCGTCGCCGGCGTGAAGAAGTTCGTCCTGGATACGATCCAGGCCGCGGGAGGAAGGGCATGCCCGCCATTGGTCGTAGGTGTAGGTATTGGCGGAAGCTTCGATAAGGTCACTGAAATCGCGAAGGAAGCCGTTTTGCGGGAAGTGGGGGTTTATCATCATGAGCCCCATATCGCTCAGCTGGAGAAAGAGCTGCTGGAGGATATCAACAAGACGGGCATCGGACCTCAAGGACTGGGAGGCACGAGTACGGCTCTATGGGTTGCCGTGGAAACCTACGGCTGTCATATTACCGCTCTTCCGGTGGCCGTGAATCTTCAATGTCATGCTGCGCGCAAAAAAACGTGTATCATCTAAACTAGATCGGGAAGGTGATTGGTTATGGCAAAAGTTCGTCTGGAAACTCCTCTGACCCGAGAGGCGGTAATCCAGCTTAAAGCGGGCGACGAAGTGCTCCTCAATGGAACGATTTATGTGGCCCGGGATGCGGCACATAAGAGGCTGTTGGAATTGCTGGCTCAACACCGCGATTTTCCGGTCGATTTAAAAAATGAAATTGTATTTTATGCCGGCCCCACCCCTCCGAAGCCGGGACAAATTATAGGATCGATTGCGCCGACGACAGCGTCGCGTATGGATCCTTATACACCCGCAATGTATAAGTACGGAGTCAAAGGCACCATCGGGAAAGGGCCGCGGAGCAAGGAAGTCAAGGAGGCCTGCATAAAGGAACAAGCCGTATGCTTCTCGGCGATCGGCGGTTTATCCGCGCTGTTGGCGCAGAGAGTCAAATCGGCTGAAATTATCGCTTACGAAGATCTGGGGCCGGAAGCCATCCGTAAGCTGACGGTAGAGGATTTTCCGGTACTGGTGGTGTACGATGCACATGGAGGAGACCTGTACGAGCAGGAGATAGCCAAATATAGAACGCTCGATTCTTGATGGACAAACAAGCTGATGCCTGTACAAACAGACAATCAGCTTGTTTGATTTATGCATTAAGAGGCCGCGACTGGGGCTTCTTCCTTACGCTAAACACAAATAAAGTCGCTACAATGCACAGGAGTCCGGCAAAGATAAAGGAAAGCGTATAGCTATGGTATTGCTCGTAAATGTATCCTCCTAAGTAAGCGGCTGCGCCGGAACCTAACTGATGTGCGGCGAACAGCCAGCCATAGATGACAATGCCGCGCTCTTTGCCGAAATGATCCGCAGCCAAACGGACGGTAGGAGGAACGGTGGCGATCCAATCCAGACCGTAAAATACAGCGAAAACCATAAAAAGAACATACGATTTCAGGTCAAAAAGATAGGGCAGCAAAAGCAGGGACAAGCCTCTCAATCCATAAAACCAAAACAGAAGCCAGCGGTTGTCAAACCGGTCGGACAGCCATCCGGAAAAGATCGTTCCGATAATATTAAAAATACCCATGAAAGCAAACAGACCGGCAGCCTGAACCTCCGGAATACCGTGATGGGAGGATGCGGGTATGAAATGAGTGCCGATGAGACCTGTCGATGATGCGCCGCAAATAAAAAAGCTTGCTGCCAGCAGCCAAAAGGGCACGGAGCGAACCCCGGCCCATAAACCTTCAAAAGCCGCAGAAACGGGGTCTTTCTTCCTTGTATCCGATGGCATTGGCGGTTTGTCATCCGCTGCTCCATAGGGCAGAAGCCCTTTATCCGAAGGACGCTCCCTCATCCAAAATGCGATAAGCGGAATCATCAAAATCCCTAAACCAAGAAATAGGGATAAAGCGATACGCCAGGAATAGGCTTGAATCAGATAGGAGAGCAGAGGAAGAAACACCATTTGCCCCGCGGCCGTACTTGCCATCAGCAGCCCCAGCACCATCCCCCTCTTTTGCTCGAACCAGCGGTTGGCCACGGTTGCCGAAAGGACGGTGAGAAATACACCGGAGCCCAGGCTTATAATGATCCCCCATATCAGGTGAAGCTGCCAGATGTGCGTCATGACAAGGCTTGCAGCAATACTGGAAACCAAAAGGATCATGCCGTACACCATCATCTTGCGGACGCCGAACCGTTCCATTCCTGCCGCAATAAAGGGACCGGAGAATCCGTATAACGTCAAATTGACCGCAAAAGCGAGAGAAATGGCTGAACGGCTCCATTCGAATTCTTGTTCCAACGGAATGATTAGCACTCCTGTAGTGGAACGGATTCCTGCCACAATCAGTATGGTAATAAAGGTGATCGATACGATAATCCATCCATAATGCATAGAAAACCCTCCCCGAAGCATTGGTTTTAGTTCGACTTCCGAATGGCGAATGGTTCGATAGGCTTGGAGAGCGGTTTTATCGATTCGTGAAAAACCCGTCGTCCGTTGGCTGGTTCGCAGCTCTTTTCCATGATTGTACAATATTTGGATAAAATAAAATATAGTAATTACTCCGTATTTTTATAAAACCGTTCTTTAATGCGAGCGCCCCGCCGTTCGGATACACGCAGTATCCAAACGGCGGGGCGGACCGGATGAGGCTGATACGGGAATGGTTAAACCGGCTTAAACCGGCAGTCTCCAACGATTATATAAAATAAGGCAGAACCAATCCTCCGTAAGCGAAGGCGCCGATAATGACTAGGGCGGGATGAATTTTGCGCCGTTCCATCGCCCAATAAGCAATGGCGGCAATCGCAAGGGATTGCCACAGGCCGAGCGATTGCCAACTGGTGGATGCCATTTGCCAGGTGAGGATGACCATCATGACGGCAATCACGGGTTGGACAAGCAGCGTCATTCCTTTGACGACCGGCGATTGGCGATGCTTGTTCAGTATTCTCAGCATCAGAATGAGCGCGGCCGCTGTGGGAACCACGGTTGCGGCTAAAGCAATCGTCATGCCGAGCCACCCGACGGTGTCATAGCCGACAAATGCGGCGATTTTCGTGGCGATCGGACCGGGCAAAGCGTTGCCTAGAGCCAAAATATTGGAAAACTGCGCATCCGTCGCCCAATGATGGCGAACGACGATTTCCTGATACATCAGCGGAATGGAAGCGGGGCCGCCGCCGTATCCGAGTACGTTGGCTAGGAAAAAGCCGATGAAGAGATTTATCCACTCCATGTCGTGTAGTCCTCTTTTCTGGTTTTCTTCTTGTTAAACCATGCCGTCGTTTTGAAATGAAAAGCGCCATACCCCAGAAAGGCAATGACAACGAAAGCCGGATGAATATCGATGATTTGCAAAAGTGCAAAACAGACGAGAAATAAAGCGAAGCCGACAGGCTTGCCGAGACCTTTGACGGCGCGTTCGGCAAATTCGTAAGCCATGACCCCCAGCATAACCGCGATCACCGGCGTCACGGCTGCAATCATTCCCTGCACGATCGGGGAGGCGCTCAGCAGTTGGGCGGCCGAAAGCAAAGCGATCATGGCCACAGCGGAAGGCATGATGTGAGCCAGGACGGAGATGATCGCACCGGAAACGCCTTTTTGCCGGTAGCCAAGATAGGCGGCGATTTTGGTGGCGATCGGCCCCGGCAGCGCATTGGCCAAAGCGAGAATCTCGCCAAACTCGTCATCCTCCATCCAGCGGTAACGGGTTACCGCTTCGTAGCGGATTAACGGAATCACCGAAGGTCCTCCGCCAAAGCCCAGAATCCCTGTCCTGCCCATAGCCCATACCAGATCCATATAAGGACGTACTCCATTTGATTTGGTCATCTTCTTATAACCTCATTCCCATGCGGCTTTTGTACCGCGTAATCAGAACCTGGCAGTCGACGCTCATGATGCCGGGCAGCTTATAGAGCTTTTCCTTCAAAAACGTCTCCATCTCCAGATTGTTCGTAAACAAACCGTGCATGTGAAGCTTGCTCGGTCCGGTCATGTGATAAAGGCTTGTGACGACCGGCTCCGACGCCAACTGCTCGGCAACATCTTGCAGATGCTTCGGTTCGACCTCCACGTTGAAAAAAGCGGATACGTGGATGCCGATTTTCTCGGGATTAATGACGGCCGTAAACCGTTCGATGACGCCGGACTCCATCAGGGCATTAATGCGGGCTTGAACAGCTACACGGGACAATCCGATTTCTTTGGCCAAATCGGTGTAAGAAATTCTTCCGTTTTGATGGAGAGCGGCAATGATTTTACGGTCGATTTCATCGATGGGAACCGGAGGAATTTCACCGGAGGTTCTGGAATGCACAGAGACCGACTCCTTGTTATAAGAATTATAAATTACGAAAAGAAAGTTATTATTTCGATTTCATTACCATATGGATAAATATATATTCAATCAACTTCATTTTCAATACAATTTCAGAAAAATGATGACATTTTTTAATTTTTTAGTTGCTATGCGCGATAGAACGTGTTATTTTTTAAAATATTAAATGTCAGGTTATATGCCATGTAGGAGGGGCTGCAGATGAGGAAAGCGGTTGTGGGAACAAAAACGATGGTGGTGAGTCCGCATTATTTGGCTTCGGCGGCCGGAGCCCGTATCTTGGAACAGGGCGGGAATGCATTTGATGCGGCTGTGGCGGTCAGCGCCTGCCTGGCTGTGGTCTATCCTCATATGACCGGTCTTGGCGGAGATTCCTTTTGGCTGACTTATCATCACAGTGACGGGCAGGTGCGGGGCTACAACGCCAGCGGTCGGTCCGGGTATCGGGCGAATCGGGAGGTTTATGCGGGCCGGATCGAGATTCCAACCCGCGGTGTGCTCAGCGTTGTAACCGTTCCGGGGATGGTGGACGGCTGGGATGCGATGCTTCGTGAATACGGACGGTTGACCTTGGGGCAAGTGCTTGCACCGGCCATCGAGTATGCTTCCAAAGGATTTGCGATGTCCCGAAATCAATACGAGTACACGGTTATGAACGAGGCGATGCTGAGGGGGACGGCACCGACATCGGCCATTTACCTGCCGGAAGGGCGGATTGTGAAGCCGGGCCGGCGTTTCGTGCAAGCTGAACTGGCGCAAACGCTGCGCGAATTGGCGCAGCATGGAAGGGACTTTTTCTATAAGGGTGCCATAGCGGAGGAGATGACCTCCTATTTGCAGGAACAGGGGGGACTGCTGGTCATGGACGACTTTGCCGATCATGAGGGGAACTGGGTCACTCCATTGCAGGGGTCGTACCGGGGGTACTCCGTTTATCAAATGCCGCCGAATTCCCAAGGCTTTGTGGGCTTGATGGCGCTTCACATCCTGGAGAACTTCGACCTCGGCAGCATGGAGCACGGGTCTTTTGAATATTATCATTCGATGATCGAAGCCTTGAAACTCGGGTTTCGCGATCGCAACGAATATTTGACGGACCCCGATTTTGCCGATATTCCGCTTCATCGTCTGCTGAGCCAAGAGTATGCCCGCGAGCTTGCGGCCTCCATCCGGATGGATCGCGCCCTGAGCCTGGAGGCTGAACAAATGGGCAGCGATACGGCCTATGCCGCCGTGGTCGATCAGGAGGGCAATGCCGTTTCGTTCATACAGAGCCTGTACTTTGAATTCGGCTCGGGGGTTACGGCCGGGAATACCGGCATTACGCTGCAGAACCGTGGATCGTTCTTCTCGCTGAACCCGGCGCATGCCAACTGCCTGCAGCCGCGCAAAAGAACCTTCCATACGTTGATGCCGGCGATGGCCTGCCGTGAGGGCAAGCCGGTTATTCTTTACGGCACGCAGGGAGGGGAGGGACAACCGCAAACCCAAACGGCGATCTTGACCCGTATGGTCGATTTTGGAATGGATCCCCAGCAGGCTGTTGATGAGCCGCGATGGGTATGGGGTAGGACGTGGGGGGCGTCGACGCAGGATCTGAGGGTTGAAGGCCGCATCTCCCCGGAAGTGACAGAAGCTTTAGCCAAGGCCGGTCACACCGTACGCAAGGTAAAGGACTTTGACGGCATCATGGGCCATGCTCATGTGATCATGGTGGATGAGGAAGGGTTCATCAGCGGCGGTTCGGACGCTCGCAGCGACGGCGCGGCCATCGGCTGGTAACCCTATGGCGCGGTTTGCGTGAATCCGAAGCCCGCCCGTTTCTCTTTAGAGAAAAAAACGGGCGGGCTTTTTGTCATTAAAATTCGTTTGCCGGTGCGCGGGGCGCAAAATCCTCCAGCACCTTATCGATCAGAAAAGCGAGACGGAAGCGCAGGGAGTCGTTCGGATCGCGGAGACTGCGGCGCGTCAACTGTTCATACTTATGAAGGCGGTAAGCGACCGTGTTGCGATGAATAAACAGCCGTTTGGCGGTTTCTGCGATTTGGCCGTGCGTCTCCAAAAATACGCGCGCCGTATTCATTAATTCCTCGCGTTCGCGGAAATCGATCTCCAGCAGGGCATGAAAGGATTCCTTGTAGAAATCGCCCAGCGCTTCCTGGGGAATCATTTTGAGCAGCTCCACGACTTCTTTGGCCCTGTACGATTGAACAAACCGGAACTGCCTGGATTGATAGCCCAAATGGAGCGCATTCAGCGCTTCCTTGTAAGTGGATGGAATGAGCGTCAGATGTTCTACAGGATTGCCGATGCCAAAGGAAAGCGAAATGTGTTCGGTCTGGAACAGCTTTTCCTGAAAATCCGTGAGCCGGTCCAACAGTTGAAATTCGTGCTGCTGCAGACTTCGTTCCCACTTCAACAGAGTCACGAACAGATCCTTCTTGTTAAAAAGAATATAGGGCTGCTGCCGTTCGGCAAGCATGGTTTTCAGGTGTTCATAGATGCGGTCCCGCTTGCTGTACAAATTGTCTTCCGCCGAATCGAGAGATTCGTCGACTTTCCCTACGACACACAAACAAGGGTACGGCTCCTGCAGTCCGTAACGCTTTCCCTGGTGAAGCATTTCCGCAACCGAGCGAAACCTCCCCTCTACCAAATCCTCAAAAAACTCGTTTTTAAAACGGCGCGACCTTTCTTTGACCGCCTGCCGCTTCATAAGCTCAAACCCGATCACATTCGCCGCTTGTTCAATGGCAAGCTTGGGCAGAGGAGAATCATCCATTTGTGCGTTCACCAGGACCAGAAAGCACCGCTGCTGCGTCAGTTCGATCGGATAAAATACAACCTCCGGCCCTTTGAGCCCTCCATGAACAAAGCATAAAGAGACAATGCGGCTTTGGCCATCCTCCCGCCTGGCAAGCAGCTCCCGCGTTTGACTCAGCAGCCGGCTGCCGAAAGGTTCGGTCACCGGTCCGGAGCCTGCCTCGAATTGCAGCCTGTGGTTGATCAGCAGGACGGTTCCGCCGACAAGCGGAGACAATGCGTTGATAACGGACGGGATGCCTTGACCCTGCATGACCAGGCGGGAAAACTCCCGGTGCATTTGCAAAGCATAGCGAAGCTCCTCATTGCGCTTTTCCATTATGTAGCTGAGCGATTCCTGCAGCAGCTCTCCAAGCGGCGGATGAAGAGGAAGCTCAATGATGGGAAAATGAATCTCGTCGGCAAGCTCCAGGACGCTTTTGGGGATCTGGTCAAGGAACCGCTTGGTCTTGATCCCCAAACCGGCGCACTGGCTTGCCGCCATATGACGAACAAGACGAAGCAGCTCCTCGGGGCGGTCGCGAATCGCATATGCTGTAGTCAACAGCAGTTCATCGGGCTTCAAATAATCCATGATATCCGGGGCATCCATCATATTGATGGACTTGACCTGCCTCTGCAATCCTTCGTGACCGGCCAATACCCGGATGTTCTGATACAAGGGCAGTTGAAATAAATCCGCTAGTTTCAATGGAAACACCTCTTTAATTGTCATGAAACATAACATTAAAATGTGTTATCTTATGAAAAATGTACATTAAATCCTCATTTTGTGCAAGCTAAACAAAAGTAAATGTGTAAATTGTTCACATTTAATATTGAAAATCACAAAATGAGTGGTATTATGTAGTTAACAGTTTCGTTATATGTTATGAATTATAACATAAAAGAGGTGAGGGGCTTGCAATTAGCTGTTCAAAATGTGGAGAAAGGCTATGAAGGCAGACGCGTGTTGAAAAATGTTACCTTTGACGTTGACTCTCATGAGTTTATTTGTATCCTCGGCCACAGCGGCTGCGGCAAATCCACTCTGCTGAATCTGATCGCCGGCTTCTTGCAGCCCGACAGCGGATCGGTCACGGTAAACGGGGTGCCGGTGAAAGGGCCTTCCAAATCAAGGGGAGTTGTGTTTCAGGATCACGCTTTATTTCCTTGGTACAAGGTGATCGATAACATCGCTTTCGGTCCTGAGGTGCAGGGCAAAAGCAAAGCGGAAGCCAGGGAAATCGCGCATAAATACTTAAAGCTGGTGGGGCTTGAGGATTATGCCGAGCATCTTCCGGACCAGTTGTCCGGCGGGATGAAGCAGCGGGTCGGGATTGCGAGGGCGCTTGCAAGCGGCCCCGACATTTTGCTGATGGATGAGCCGTTCGGGGCGCTGGACGTCCTTACGCGGGAAATGATGCAAAAGGAGCTGCTTCGCATTTGGCTCGAACTGCGCCCATCGGTGTTGTTTATCACGCACAGCCTTAGTGAAGCCGTTTATTTAGCTGACCGCATCATGGTCATGAAGGACGGAGATGTAGCCGGAGAATTCCGGATAACGATGGACCGCCCGCGATCCAACCAGCATCCGGAGTTTATCGGGCTGATGCGCGAGATCCAAAAATTATTGACAGATGAGTGAGGAGCGTAAGTCATGAGTAAAATGCCGGATTCTCTCGTTGCCTCCAAAGCGTTGGTTTCGGCCAAGGGCGGCAGGATGCTGCGGAAAAAGAAAACTTGGGTCGATAACGGACTGCTGCCGGTCGTCGTCTTCTTTCTGCTGTGGGAAGCCGTCAGCACACTGAATGGAAGATTCGCTTTTTTCAATCCGATCTTCCTTCCGGCGCCTTCGGCTATCGTACGGGAAGCGTGGTACTTGGCCAAGACGGGGCTGATCGCCAGCAGTATTGCGGCGAGCACCGCACGCATTCTGGTCGGCTTTGCCATCGGAATGGTTTGTGCCATAGCGGTCGGGGTGTTAATGAACAAATACAGCAGAGTGGATTATTGGCTCAGTCCGATTTTGAATTTGCTCGGCCCGATTCCCGCTTTGGCGCTGCTTCCGATTTTCATCATCTGGCTCGGTATCGGAGAATTTCCCAAAATTCTTTTGATTGCATGGACTACGTTCATTCCGGTATTGACCAATACGCTGGACGGACTGCGGTCGGTCAATCCCACGCTGATCCGGTCGGCGCTGAGCCTGGGTGCCAGTGAGAGGCATATCTTTTTCAAAGTCATCTTTCCTTCCGCCGTTCCGAGTATCTTTGTCGGTGCGCAGGTCAGCCTGGGGCTTGGTTTTTCAGCTCTGATCGTATCGGAGATGATGGGTGCCAAATCCGGATTGGGCTACATTATCGTTGACGCTCGCAACTACTTCAAGATGTCCAATATGTTTGTTGCGATTGTTTTAATAGGCTTGGAGTTCAGTTTCTTCTCGTATCTCTTAAAGCGCTTGGAGAGAAGAATGGTGACATGGCGTAAAAACGGCATGCGCAGCGCTGTAGAGAAATAAAAACCACACGACATTCGGAGGGGTAACCATGAAAAAACGTTTGAAGTTTTTGGGAAGCACAATGGTCGTATTGGCCATGGCATTGAATCTGGCGGCATGCGGTTCGGGCGGATCACCTGGAAATGCGGCGGAACCGGGCGGAAGCAGCACGCCGAACGCATCTGATGTGAAAAACGACGGCATTGAATTGAAACAGTTCACCCTCGTAGGTGTGCGCGATGCGCAAATCTCTTCGCAGCAAATCATTGCCGACAAGAAGGGTTATTTTAAGGAAGAAGGCCTGGAGGTTACGAGTCAGTTGATTGAAAGCGGTCCGGACATCGGCCCGATGGTCGCCGGAGGAAGCGCGCCGATCAGCATCCAGACCAACTTTATGGATATCATTTTGAAATCCAATAATGTCGGCGTGAAAATCGTTGCCCCGCTGGCGCAAATTGCCGGTACGCAGGCCGTGGTGGGAGGTAAACATTTAGAGCTCAAAAGCGCGAAGGATCTGGAAGGAAAAACGATCGGCGTACCAAACGGTGCGGACGTCGTCATCGCGATCGACAACATGGCCAAAGAGCTTGGCGTCGATGCAAAGAAGATCAAGTACGTGAATCTGGCGCCCAGCGATGCCGTTACCGCACTGGAGAAAGGCGATATCGATGCGATGGCTGCATGGGAGCCGTTCATTACGAAGGCGATCCAGGGCGGAGGCAAATTTTTGTTCAGCGGGACGAAGAGTGAGCTGCCGGACAAACAAGGCGATGTCAATTGGATGAGCGTGCATACGACGATTCAGGTCACGGACGACTTTTTGAAGAAAAATCCGAATACGATCAAAGCGGTGCTGCGTGCTCTGAACAAGGCGACCGATTTCATTAACAATAACCGTGAGGAAGCGATCAAAATTCTTTCGCCGGAGCTCCGCTTAACGGAAGCCGAACTGACCGAAATTATGAACCGCAATGTGTACAGCATGGAAGTGAATGATAACTACTTGAATGACAGCAACGGAGAAGCGGTTGGCAGCTACTTGAAAAGCGTAGGGAATATCAGGGAGCTGCAGGATCCGAAAAGCTATCACGATTTGAGCCTGCTCAAAGAAGTAGCGCCCGAATTGGTGAAAGCGGAATTGAAGTAAGAAATCATGTCAGTCCTGAAGATCGCTTCCGATCTTAAGGACTGATTTTGTAAACGGACTAGGAGGAAACAGCATGGCGGCGGAATTCGATGTAGTGATCAAGGGCGGGCATATCGTCGGGTATGACCGGATTGAGCGAATGGATATCGGCATTGCTGGAGGGGTGATTACCTGCATTCAGGAGACGATTGCGGAGTCCGCCCGAATGGAGATTGACGCCAGAGGTCAAGTGGCCGTTCCGGGGATGATCGACGTCCATGTTCATTTGAATGAGCCGGGCCTGGGCGATTGGGAAGGCATTCCAAGCGGTTCGGCCGCACTGGCCGCAGGAGGGTGCACGACATACTTCGATATGCCGCTCAACTGCCTCCCGCCGACGACGACGGTGGCGGCCTTGAAGGAAAAGCTGGAGCTGGCCAAGCAGCGTTCCTGCATCGATTATGCGTTCTGGGGCGGGCTTGTTCCCGGTAATGTAGAGCAGCTTGCGCCTTTAGCGGAAGCGGGAGTGATCGGGTTTAAAGCCTTCCTGTCCGCAGCCGGCGGGAAGCAGGAGGGGGCTTTTCGAGAAGTCGACGACCGGACGCTTTATCAGGGGATGCAGGAGATTGCAAGATTGGGCAAAATTCTCGCCCTGCATGCCGAAAGCGAACCGATCATCAGCGCGCTGGCTGCCGAGAAGCAAAGCAAAGGACTGGTTTCAGCAAAGGATTATTTGCACTCCAGGCCGATTTATGCCGAGTTTGAAGCGGTCCGCAGAGCTTTGTATTATGCGGAGCTGACGGGCTGCGCGCTGCATTTTGTCCATATCAGCAGTCCTGCGGCGGTAATGGAGATCCGTACCGCCAAGCGGGCGGGCTTGAATGTAACGCTCGAAACCTGCCCGCATTACCTGATGCTCACAGGCGATGCCATGGAGGAGATCGGGGCGCTGGCCAAGTGCGCGCCTCCGCTGCGCACGGAAGAGGAGCTGGAAGGCTTGTGGGAGGCGATAAGGCAAGGAGATATCGACATGATTAGCTCGGACCATTCTCCCTGCCCGCCGGAGCTGAAGGTGTCCGACAATTGGTTCGACATTTGGGGAGGCATTTCCGGGGCGCAAAGCTCTCTGGAGCTGTTCCTTGGCGAAGGCTACGTCCGGCGGGACATTCCGCTCCCTTTATTATGCCGCATGCTGTCCACCCATCCGGCCCGCCGCTTTGGGCTGCACAGTACAAAGGGGGAGATCAGGCCAGGGGCGGATGCGGATTTGGCGATCGTCGATTTTTCCGCGCCCTACGTTTTGCAGAAGGAGCATTTGTACGACCGGCATAAGCACAATCCCTATGTAGGCAAACAAATGGAATGCCGGGTAAAGTACACGCTCGTTCGGGGGCAGCTCGTTTATGATTGGCAATCCGGCATAACGAATCCCAAAGACGGACGATGGCTGCGCTCCTGAACCGTCAAGTAAAGCCGTTCAGGGATGAGCGGCCGCGATTCGGAGGCGTTCAGCACCGCTGAAAATGCATATTTTCTTTATCGTTATCGTTAAACAATCCGAGCAGATTTTTCGTGAAAGGGTGCTTCAAGATGGCAGATAAATACGTGACCGAACTTCAAGTGTCCGATAGCGACCGTTCACGATTTGCAGCGGATATTCAGCAGGCGATTGAATGGTTGGCGGACTATGGCAAGGATGCGTCGGGAGGAGTTACCCGTTTCCTGTACAGCGACGCCTGGAGCTTGGCCCAGCAGGCGCTGGCCCGACGGATGGCAGAGGCGGGACTGCACGCCTATTACGACGATTGCGGCAATTTGTTCGGGCGGTTGGAGGGAAGCCGTCCGGATGAGCCGGTCCTGCTGACGGGTTCCCATCTCGACACCGTCAAGTGCGGCGGCAGGTACGACGGCGCTTACGGGATATTGGCCGGCATGATTGCGCTGACATATTTGCAGGAACGGTTTGGGGCTCCGCGGAGAACGCTGGAGGTTGTTTCATTGTGTGAAGAAGAGGGCAGCCGTTTTCCGCTGACGTATTGGGGATCGGGCAATATTACGGGAAAGTACGCTCTGGATGCGGTTCCGGCGATTCGGGATATCGACGGCATCAGCCTGCAGGAAGCGATGGAGGCCGCAGGCTTCGGGCTCGGCAGGTATCCGTCGCCGCGCCGCAGCGCTCTTGCCGGCTTCATAGAGCTGCATATCGAACAGGGATTAGTCCTCGAACGGGAACGGCTGTCTATCGGAATCGTGGACGGCATCGTCGGGCAAAAGCGGTTTATGGTGCGGGTTGACGGAACGGCCAACCATGCGGGAACCACACCGATGAAGCTGCGCCGGGATGCATTGGCCGGAGCGTGCGAAATGATAGCGTTTCTGGAAAAAACGGCTTTGTCGCAAAGGGAGCCTTTCGTGGCTACGACGGGTCAACTGCAGGTACAGCCTAATTTGGCCAATGTCATCCCCGGCCAGGTCGTTTTTACGGTGGATGTTCGCGATGCCGATTCGGAAGTGCTGGAGCAGTTTTGCAGCACATTCAAGAGCGTTTTTGCAGAGATCGCCGAGCGGAGGCAGCTGTCGGTCGATTTTCATGAATGGATGAGCATGCACCCGGTCCGGATGAATGCGGATATGAACCGCAGCTTGGCATCCATCTGTGAAGGGCGCGGCTTTGCCTACCGCTCCATGTTCAGCGGAGCGGGGCATGATGCGCAGATGTTTCAGGCGGTCTGCCCGACGACCATGCTGTTTGTTCCGAGCAAAGAAGGGATCAGCCACTCGCCGCTGGAGTACAGCGATCCCCGGGATTTGGCGGACGGCATCGTTACGTTGGTGGAATGGTTGTATTTGTACGGTTACAAGGAGGAATTGCGATGAGAAAATACAAAGATCTGGCACCGTCATTGCGCACCATCATGACCCCCGGCCCTGTGGAGGTGGATCCGCGCGTGCTGAGGGCGATGGCCACGCCGATTCTGGGGCAGTTCGATCCCGAATTTACCGATATCATGAATGAAACGATGGGCATGCTGCGTGAAGTGTTTCAAACCGGGAATGAGTATGCCTTTCCGATCGACGGTACTTCCCGCTCCGGTATCGAGGCCGTCATGGTCAGTCTTATTGAGCCGGGCGACAAGGTATTGGTTCCCATTTACGGGCGATTCGGACATCTTCTCGCGGAAATCGCCGAGCGGTGCGGAGCCGAGGTGATGACAATGGAACAAGAGTGGGGCAAAGTATTTGACCCCGGGCAGGTCATCGCCATGATGAAGCGGGAACGTCCGGATGTGGTTGCTATGGTTCACGGAGAGACGTCTACAGGCCGGATGCAGCCTCTTCAGGAGATCGGCCGGGCGTGCCGGGAGCTGGATGCGCTGTTCATTGTGGATGCGGTGGCTACGATCGGAGGGACGGACGTACGGGTAGACGAATGGATGATTGATGCGGCGATAGGCGGTACGCAAAAATGCCTGTCGGTGCCGTCCGGCATGGCCCCGATCACCTACAACGAAAGAGCGGAATCGAAAATCCGCAAACGCAAGCAAGTGGAGCGCGGGCTGCGCGATCCCCATGTCGACTTGAGCTGTTCGGGGAGAACGATCCGCAGCAATTATTTCGACTTGAGCCAGCTGCAGGACTATTGGGGACCGCGCCGTTTGAACCACCATACGGAGGCTACCTCCATGCTGTATGCGCTCAGGGAAGGCTTGCGCCTTGTGCTGGAGGAGGGATTGGAGCAGCGTTTTGCCCGGCATAAGCTCCAGGAAAAGGCTCTGGTCGCCGGGCTGCAGGCCATGGGATTGTTGCTGTTCGGCGATCCGGACTGCAAGCTTCCGGTAGTGACCTGTGTTCAAGTCCCGGAGGGAATATCGGGGGATTCGGTGATGCATATGCTGCTCAGCGAGTTTAGCGTGGAGATTGCCAGCTCCTTCGGCCCGCTGAAGGGGAAAATTTGGAGAATCGGTACCATGGGATACAGCAGCAATCAAAGAAATGTGCTTCATGTGCTGGGCGCGCTTGAAGCCGTGCTGATCCGGCACCGGGCCAAAATCGACGCCGGCCGGGCCGTGCAGGCTGCGTTAGATGTGTATATGGAAGCGAAAGGCACTGTGTATGAGGCGTCCGCTGGCGTCCGTTAGATTGAAAATCCATCTAACAGCGCGCCGGGAAAACGCCGCCTGTAAGGCTGATTTTCAGCGCAGTGGCCAGCGGGAGAGGCACACCCCCACTGCCAGCGCCATCGCAAGCGATACGGAATATGGTTTAAGCTCCTCTATCGTTACGTCTGATCTGGAAAGAGGAGAGGAGCTTGCGCTGCAAATCGAGAGCGGAATGACCCATATGAACGACCAAACGGTGAATGACAGTCCCGTGATTCCGTTTGGAGGAAACAAAGCAAGCGGCAGCGGCAGATTTGATCAAACGGTAAAACCTCGGATTTCCCATACCCAAGCTGACAAGGTTGAAAATAGATCAGAGGTCAATGCAGCGGCCGCCGTCCGGCATTGCAGCTGGAGGCGGCCTACGCCTATAAAGTATACATATCCATAGGAGACCATGCTCAACGGGCGCATCGCCTAATCGGTGTGCGCCCGTTGTGTTTTTCTTACCATTCCATGGGGAGCCCGACATAGTTCTCTGCAAGGCTGGTCGAGGCGGCCCGGGAGGAAGTGATATAATCCAGTTCGGCAAGTTGGATACCTCGCTCGAACGGGCTGTGGTCCATATTGACGTGCAGCAGTGATGTCATGAAAGAGGAGAAGCGCTCAGCCTTCCAGATGCGGCGCAGACAGGTCGCGGAATAACGCTCAAGCAGCTCCGTTTTTCTGGTTTTGTAGAAGGCGTCAAAGCCGCGTGCTAGGACTTGGACATCCGCAACGGCCAGATTAAGCCCTTTGGCGCCGGTCGGCGGGACGATATGCGCCGCGTCTCCGGCCAGGAAGAGCCTGCCGTACTGCATCGGATCGCACACAAAGCTGCGCATGGCAATGATGCCCTTCTGAATAATCGGGCCTTCGATCAGTTTCCACCCTTCATCGGTCTCCAGCCTGGCATGGAGCTCCGTCCATATGCGGTCGTCGGACCAGTTGGCGATGTCATCTCTGGGATCGACCTGGATGTAGAGGCGCTGAATCTCCGGTGAACGTGTGCTGAGCAGTGCAAAACCGCGTTCATGATGGGCGTAGACCAGTTCAGGCGCTGACGGCGGTGCTTCGATAAGGATGCCGAGCCAGCCGAGCGGATATTTTTTCTCGTAAGTCTTGCGGACGGTTCCCGGGATCGCCGCTCTGCACGGGCCGTGGAAGCCGTCGCATCCGGCGATAAAGTCACAAGCGATTTCCTGGAGCTCTCCAGCTTTGTCCTTGCGGTAACGGATTTTCGGTGTGGCGGTGTCCAGATCGTGCAGGCTGACGTCGCCCGCATTGAAAATCAATTCCCCGCCGGCTTGGAGACGGGCGGCAACCAGATCCTTGATGACCTCATGCTGGGCATATACCGTCACATTCTTTCCGCCGGTAAGCTCATGCATGTTAATGCGGTGGCCCTTGCGGTTGAAGCGAAGCTCGATCCCATGGTGAAAATGCGCTTCCCTGCTAAGCCGTTCGCCGACGCCCGTTGCTTTCATGAGATCGACGGTGCCCTGCTCAAGTACGCCTGCACGGATCGTTCCCTCGATTTCTTCGCGGGTCCGGTTCTCGATGATGACCGACTCTATTCCCTGGAGATGCAGAAGATGCGAAAGCATGAGACCTGCCGGTCCCGCCCCGATAATTCCCACTTGTGTACGCATGGTTGAGACCTCCTGTAATGATGTTATTGGCTTAAATCCCAAATCTATGAAAATCAAAACCTGCCACCGTAACGCAAACGCTTTCATTTCGGCAAAAAAATGCCGGCCCGAAGCTGTCATCCCATAAGTCCCTTAATGCCGGTTCCGCCGTCGAATTCGGGGGGCCATGAGCAAAGATCGAATGGAAAATCGGAGCCGGGAACCACTTGTTCTTCACCTACCAAATCAATCAGGCAGCGCAAGCTTGCTCCATTCCACAGCACCGTGTCAAACCAGAAACGGCGCAAATAATCGCCGGGAGGGCTTTCCAGCATAGAGGAAACCGCTTTCCATTTGGTATAGCCTTCATTCAAGCGCCCGATCTGGTAAGGCAGAAATCCGCCTCCATGGGCCAGTAATATTTTGACGTTCCGATATTTGTCCAGCATTCCGCTCAGCAATAAATCCGCAGCACACACCGTCGTCTCCCAGGGAACGCCGATGAGATTGGGCATCATTCGCTTCTTTAGACGAGGGTCTTCGCACAGTAACGGATGGATAAAAATAATCGCTCTCCGGGCATCGGCTTCCTCCCAGAACGGGGTAAAAAAATCGTCCGTCAGCATCCGATGGGATAGGCCGGGCCCGATAATGGCCCCTTTTAATCCCCACTCCATCGCCTGCTTTAATTCTTTTGCCGCAAGAACGGGATTGTTCAGCGGAACGGTGGCCAATGCAGAAATTCTGTCGGGATGGGCCTGGACCCAATCGGCCAGCGATCGGTTATAGACGGCGGAGAGTTCATCTGTGATTTCATCGGGAAAGTCATACATAAAAAGCTGGGGGATCGGTGAAACCAGGGAATGAGCAACGCCGGCCGCTTCCTGTTCCTGCAGGTATCGATGGGGTTCAATAAAAGCCTTTTTCAGTTCAAAGCTCCATTTGCCGTTCACCGTTAGAAAATCTTCCTGATCCGGTGCTCTTCTTTCCCACTTGGCATGGACGGTCTGTTGATGATCCTTCAGCCAGAGCATCACATCCGGGGGAATAAAGTGGGTGTGTACATCAAACATCAAACCACGCTCCTTGCATCGTCCGCTTCATAAGCCACGGTGATCGACGCCAAATTGTTGCATATACAAGAACGATAGTCTTGTATAAGGAAATGTACTTATTTTAGCACAGCCGGGATCACAAAAAAATACTTTAAAAAATAAATTTAATTGTTGCGTATAGAGGAACAATGGTGTTGTATATAAAATTGTATTCAGGTAAGCTAATAAAAAAGCAATATGTAAGCGCTGTATTTCAATTTTATTCCAAAAATTCCTTCCAAAAATAAGGAGGTTTACTTATGTCGGCTGTACAAGATCAAGTAAGATCTATGGATTGCAAGCATTTCATAAACGGACAATATATTTCATCCTTCAACGGAAGGACCTTTGATAATATTAATCCGGCAACGGAAGAAGTATTGGGCAAGGTCTCCGAAGGCGGGAAGGAAGAAATTGACCTCGCTGTGGGAGCGGCGAGAAGAGCGTTAAACGGACCGTGGAAAACCATGACCCTCAATGACCGTATTGCCGTGATTCGCCGGATCGGAGATATTATTCTGGAGCGAAAGGATGAGTTAGCCAGGCTGGAATCGCTGGACACCGGCAAACCGTTATGGCTTTCAAGCTCGGTCGATATTCCGCGCTCCGCCTTTAACTTTCATTTCTTTGCCGATTATTTGCGTTCTGTCGGCAACGAAGCTTACCATACGGATGACGTTGCTATCAACTATTCCATTCGTCGTCCAGTAGGCGTCGTCGGCTTGATTAATCCCTGGAACCTGCCTCTGCTATTGCTGACCTGGAAGCTGGCTCCCTGTCTTGCAGCTGGCAATACGTGCGTCATCAAACCGGCCGAATTAACCCCGATGACGGCTACGATCCTGGGGGAAATTTGCCGCGAAGCGGGCGTGCCCGACGGCGTGGTGAACATTGTCAACGGCTTTGGCCCCGATTCCGCCGGTTCGGCATTATCGGAGCATCCCGATGTAGACGCCATTTCCTTCACGGGGGAAACGGAAACCGGGAAAATCATCATGAAGGCGGCCTCCCGGTCGTTAAAAAAGCTTTCTTACGAGCTCGGCGGCAAAAATCCGAATATCATCTTTGCTGATGCGGATCTGGATGAAGTCATTGAAACCACGTTGAAATCGAGCTTTATTAACCAGGGAGAAGTGTGTTTGTGCGGGTCGCGCATTTATGTAGAGCGGCCCGTATACGAACAATTCCTGCACAAATTTACGGCGAAAGCCAAAGAGCTTGTTGTCGGAGATCCGTTTGATCATCATTCAAAGGTAGGGGCGCTTGTAGGGGCGGAGCATTATGAGCGTGTAACCGGCTATATCCGGCTGGCCCAGGAAGAAGGAGGGCAAATTCTGATCGGCGGCAAGCGTCCCGAAGGATTGGAGAGGGGATATTTTCTTGAGCCGACGATCATCACAGGATTAAACCGCAATTGCCGCGTCGTGCGCGAGGAGATTTTCGGGCCGGTGGTAACGGTGATGCCGTTTGATGAAGAAGAAGAAGTCATTGCCCAGGCCAACGATACACACTACGGCTTGAGCGCGTCGATCTGGACCAATGATCTGCGCCGGGCCCATCGGGTAGCAGGCCGGATTGAAGCGGGTATCGTTTGGGTGAACACGTGGTTTTTGCGTGATTTACGGACTCCGTTCGGCGGTATGAAGCAAAGCGGCATTGGTCGTGAAGGCGGTATTCACAGCTTCGAGTTCTATACCGAATTGACGAATGTTTGTATCAAACTATAGGAGGGAATGGCGTTGAGTTCCAGGTTTGATCGGAAAACGATACAATATGCCGAACATCTTGAGAAGGCGGTCGCAGAACGTCAAGGGGTTTCGCCCCTTACGGAGCTTGATCCGGATTTGACGGTGGAGCAGGCCTATCAGGTTCAGCTTTATGGCATTCAAAAGCAGGTGGACGCCGGACAGCGCATCGTCGGAAAGAAAATCGGCCTGACCTCCCTTGCCATGCAGCAATTGCTAGGCGTGGATCAGCCGGATTACGGCCACTTATTGGATAGTATGGCGGCGGAAAACGGGGGCCAAATCACTTTGGACCGGGTACTACAGCCTAAAGTCGAAGCCGAGATTGCTTTTGTGCTGAAGCAGGACTTGGCGGGGCCGGGGATTACGGTGATGGATGTCTTGAAAGCCACCGATTATATTATTCCTGCTCTGGAAATTGTGGACAGCAGGATAGCCGACTGGAAAATTAAACTGCAGGATACGATCGCCGACAACGCTTCTTCCGGACTTTATGTGTTAGGGGGAACGCCTCATTCCGTAGATCAGATCGATCTTGCACAGCTTGGCGTCGTTCTGTATAAGAACGGCGAAATCATGAACACAGGGGTGGGCGCGGCCGCTTTGGGACACCCGGCTGCATGCGTGGCTTGGCTGGCCAATAAATTATCCGAGTTTGGCATTGTACTCAAAGCAGGCGAGGTGATTCTCTCAGGCGCTCTTTCCGCTGCTGTAAATGCCGGGCCGGGAGATTCTTTCCTGGCGAGATTTGCCCATTTAGGCGAAGTCAAGGTTCGATTTTAGCGTTCAAGCATGAAGGGTACCGAAGATATGAAAGGAGTGGGCTTCCATGTCCAAAATCAAAGCAGCCATTCTGGGATCAGGTAATATCGGCACGGATTTGATGCTGAAATTAGAGCGCTCCAACATACTGCAGTTAACCGCCATGATCGGTATTGATCCGGAGTCCGACGGTCTGCTTCGCGCCAAAGAGCGGGGATTCGAAACGATTACTACGGGGATCAAGGGATTTCTGGAGCGTCCGGAGCTTGCGGACATTGTGTTTGATGCGACTTCCGCCAAAGCGCATATCCGCCATGCGAAATTATTGAAGGAAGCGGGAAAGCGCGTGCTTGATTTGACCCCTGCCGCCGTCGGCGCTTTGGTCATTCCTCCGGTCAACCTTGGCGAGCATATCGCAGAGGACAATATTAACCTCGTGACTTGCGGAGGACAGGCGACCATCCCGATCGTTCATGCGATCAACCGGGTCAGTCCGGTGCAATATGCGGAAATTGTTGCGACAATATCCAGTAAAAGCGCAGGACCGGGAACGCGTGCGAACATTGACGAATTTACGCAAACAACGGCACGGGGGATTGAAGTTATCGGAGGGGCGCAAAAAGGAAAAGCCATTATTATTTTGAATCCGGCCGAGCCACCTATTCTTATGAGGGACACGGTGTATGCTTTAGTGGCGGAAGAACAATTGGACGAGGACAAAATCAAGGATTCGATTTACGCTATGGTCAAATCGGTACAATCTTACGTTCCCGGCTATCGGTTGAGAACGGAGCCCATCTTTGAAGGAAATAAAGTCACCGTATTTCTGGAAGTGGAAGGCGCGGGGGATTACCTGCCGAAGTACTCGGGCAACCTCGATATCATGACGGCCGCAGCCGTGAAGGTGGCCGAAGAATTGGCGCAGCACCGTTTGACGCAAAAAGCGATATAAAGGAGGGAGCATTCATGACGCAAGATAAGCGGATTTTAATCACCGAAGTGGCATTGCGTGACGGAAGCCATGCGATCGCCCACCAGTATACCGTAGACCAGGTGTCCAAAGTGGCCAAAGCGCTGGATGAAGCGAACATCCCTTATATTGAGGTGTCTCACGGAGACGGGCTGGCCGGTTCGTCCCTGCAGTATGGCCTATCCCGCACCCATGAGCTGGAATTGATTGAGGCTGCGGTAGCGGTATGCCGGCAAGCCCGGATAGCCGTACTGCTTTTGCCCGGCATCGGTACGATGGAAGAGCTGAGGCAGGCCGCAAACCTGGGCGTCAAAATGGCGCGTATTGCTACCCATGTGACAGAGGCGGATGTGTCGGCGCAGCATATCGCTTTAACCAAGGAGCTTGGATTGGAAGCGGTTGGATTTCTGATGATGTCTCACATGGCTCCGGTCGAAAAGCTTGTTGAACAGGCCAAATTGATGGAGAGCTACGGAGCGGATACCGTCTATGTCGTCGACTCGGCGGGAGCCCTTCTCCCTCATGAAGTGAAAGAGCGGATTCGGGCCCTTCGGCAGCATCTGGGCATTCCGATCGGATTCCATGCACATAACAATTTATCGCTTGCCATGGCCAATACGTTGGTGGCTATAGAAGAAGGGGCTACCCGAATCGACGGCAGCGTTCGCTGCCTGGGAGCGGGAGCCGGAAATACCCAAACGGAAGTCTTAATTGCCGTTTTGGAACGATTAGGTTTATCTACAGGGGTTGACTTGTACAAAATGATGGACCTGGCGGAAGAGATTGTAGCGCCTATCCTCCAGGTGCCGCAGGAGATCACGAGAGACAGCCTGGTGATGGGGTATGCGGGCGTCTACTCCAGTTTTTTGCTTCATGCAAAGCGTGCAGCCCAAAAATTCAATATTGATTCGCGGGACATTTTAATTGAACTTGGCAGGCGGAAAGTGGTCGGCGGTCAAGAAGATATGATTGTGGATGTAGCGGCGGAAATCGCCAAATCCAGGCAGGAGCCTGCTGTCCGTTAGGGGAGGGAAGAAGATGCGCGCGCTCGATTTTAAATCTACAGCCGAATTTCTGCACCGGGCCGAAATGGAGAAACGTGAAGTTGTTCGAATTACGGCTGATTATCCTGACATGACCATAGAGGATGCCTATCAAGTGCTCGCTGAATTGGTCGCGATCAAACGTCAGCGGGGGCATCGGATCATCGGACCGAAAATGGGTCTAACCAGCCAGGCCAAAATGAAGCAAATGAACGTGGAAGAGCCGATTTACGGATATATATTCGACTATATGGCGGTTCCCGAAGGCGGAACGGTTTCGATGCGGGAATTGATCCATCCTAAAGTGGAGGCGGAGATCGCCTTTGTCATGGGCAAAGATATGGAAGGCCCGGCCGTTACGGGAACCCAGGTGCTTGCCGCTACGGAGTATGTGGTGCCGGCGCTCGAGATTATCGATAGCCGTTACGAAAATTTTAAATTTACCTTGCCGGATGTCATTGCCGACAATGCTTCCTCTTCCCGGGTGGTATTTGGAACCGTGCTTCAACGGCCTGATAACCTGGAGCTGGATTTGGTCGGCGTGACCCTCTCGATCAATGGGGAAATCAAGGATTTGGGGGTGGGAGCCGCCGTCCTGGGACATCCGGCCAATTCGGTTGCTATGCTGGCCAATATGCTGGCCAGAAAAGGCGAGAAAGTAAAAGCGGGAGACATCATTTTGACCGGAGGTATAACAGGCGCCCTGATCTTGAACGCCGGCGATACGATAACGGCAAAGTTTGACGGATTGGGGCAGGTTGGCTTTAGGGTGACAGAATAAAACTATACCGTAAGCGGAGGATTCCATACGATGCCCATTGTGAATATTCAACTGCTGGAAGGAAGATCCGAAGAGAAGGTCAAGGAAGTGATTCGGAATGTTACGGAGACGGTATGCCATACACTGGAAGTAAAAAAAGAAAGCGTCCGTGTGATTGTCACTGAAATACCGAAAACACACTGGGGGATCGGCGGAGTATCCGTGTCGGATATTCCGGGCAGATAAATTGTGAATGAACATGGAGGAGGAAATGTAAATGTCCATTGAATTGGGTTTACTGGTACCCCACACGCCTCGTATGTGCCATGAGGAGCAAGCACCGGCGTTTCAAAAAGAATTGGTTCGATCCATGCATGAAGCCGCAGATGTGATTGCAAGCCTGAAACCGGATGTCATCGTCCTCATCTCCTGCCATTGGATGTCGAGCTTTCACCATCTTGTGGATGCGACACCGCATCACAAAGGCATTCTAACGGCGTTTGAATGTCCCGAATTGATTTCCGATGTTCCCTATGAATATCCCGGAGACGAGCAGCTGGGGAGCCGGTTGGTGGAGGCGGGCCAGCAGGCCGGACTTTCCGTCGTAAAAGTAAATGATCCGACCTATGTGTGGGATTATGGAACTGTTGTCCCTCTCCGGTATCTCGTGCCCAAGGGGGACATCCCGGTTATCGATCTTTCCGTGACATGGGCGGCAAATTTGGAAGAAACCTATCAGTGGGGGCAGCAAGTAGGAAAGGTATTGCGGGAAAGTGAAAAGCGGGCCGTTTTTGTAAGCAGCGGAGCGCTTTCCCACAATCTTGTGAGAGGTCCCGAGGTCATGCCGTCCATATCCGAACAGGCGCTGGATAAACAATTCCTGGACTATCTCAATCACAATGATTTGCAATCGGCATGGAAGATGCTTCCCCAATATGCCAAAGCGGCGTCCGTTGAGTCCGGGGGCCGCCATCTGGCGATGCTGCTCGGAGTGCTGGAAGGAAATTATACAAGCAAATATTACGGATACGGGCAATCCTCGGCAAGCGCCAATGTGGTGATGACTTTTCAGCCCGGATCGACAGAATCCGCCCATATCACGGCATAAGAACCGGAACAGACCCGAATAGATCTTCCGCTTCTTGTGAATCCGCAAACTGCAAGGAGGATTGGGAATGATGCTGAAACAGGAGTTAGACAAAAACGTATTTCAGGCACTCAAAGAAAAGATGAAGCAGGGCTTGCTTCCCCAGTGGATATTAACGGATCCTCAAATTTACGAGATGGAAATCGACAAGATATTTGCTCATACGTGGCAATTTTTAGCGCATGAAACGGAACTGAAGGAACCCGGAAGCTATGTGACAAGATGGATGGTCAATGATCCGGTTTTGCTGGTGAAGACCAATAGCGGGGAGCTGAAGGCATTTCTCAATTCCTGCCCGCATCGGGGAACACAATTATGCACTGCTGATTTCGGAAAAAAGAAAACGCTTACTTGCCCATACCATGGGTGGAGCTTTAACTTGAACGGCGACCTCATTGGCGTCGTAGCCGGTGACAAGGTGTATGGCGGAGAAATGAAAAAGGATGAGTGGGGGCTGCGTCCCATTCCTCAGGTCGGCGTGTACCAAGGCATGATTTTTGGCAATTTGGACCCGAATGCCATGCCGTTGGAAGATTATCTTGGAGATATGAAATGGTATATGGACATCATGCTGGGTCGCAGCGACGGAGGCATGGAGGTCAGGGGACTCCCGCAGCGATGGGTAGTGAATACCAATTGGAAGCTGGTATTGGAGAACTTCTCTGGAGATCCCTATCATGTCCAAACCACGCACCGTTCGACGGTTGAAATGGGCATCAGTCCGCAGGACCCGCTGTATGCCGGTTACGGGCATCAAGTGGTGCTGCAGCATGGACATGGAGTGAACGTAATCACGGCCTCCGCTCCGGGCAAACCGCAAAGACCCCCGTATCAAGGCTTACCCCAAGAGATGTGGCCGATGTTCGAAAGAAACTTGAATGAGGATCAATTAAAGGTTTTCTCGAAAGCAACCGTTCTTGTAGGTTCCATTTTCCCGAATTTGTCGTTCGTCAGTCCGGTGCATGGAAGTGAAGGGCATTTGCACAATTACTTGAATTTCCGCGTATGGCGCCCGCTAGGTCCGGAGAAAATTGAGATTTGGTCCTGGTTTATGATCGATAAGGCCGCATCGGACGAATACAAAGAAGACGCCTATAAAGGCTATATCAGCTCCTTCGGCCCTTCGGGCACGTTGGAGCAGGACGATACGGAGATTTGGATCCGCGTGACCCAATCAAGCAAAGGGATCATGGCCCGAAGCAAAGACCACAGCTATAACAATCTGCTCAATTATTTAATGGGTCTTGACCGGGTACTGCCGGATGACACGTGGCCCGGACCCGGCGTTGCCTATCCGACTTGTTATCTGGATGCGATATCCAGAGCAACCCATGAGTATTGGTTGGAGCTTCTTACCGGGGAAGGACCGGAAAGTGAACAGGAAATGATGCGAAAGGAATATGCGGGGGGCCATGGCGATGAATAGTGAGCTGCAACTCCAAATTACCCGCTTTCTTCACCGGGAAGCCTTTTTGCTGGACGACCGGCGGTTTGGGGAATGGCTGGATTTATTTACGGACGACATCATTTATCGAATGCCTCTTAGGGCGACACGCGAAAATAAAGAGGGCTCCAGCATTGTGGAAGAGATGACTTTTTTTGAAGAAACCAAAACATCGTTGACCACGCGCGTGAAAAGGCTGGATACCGCATCGGCCTGGGCGGAGAATCCGGCTCCGAGAACCCGTCATTTTATATCGAATATTTTTGTCGAATCGGGTTCTGATGAGAACGGGTTCGAGGTCAGAAGCTATTTTTTGTTCAAGCGAAGCAGAGCGGGAGATATTGCAACGGAAGAAATCTTTGGAGAGCGGCTCGATGTGCTCCGGAAAGTAAACGGCCAATGGAAAATCGCTTCGAGGACGATCTATCCTGATCAAACCGTATTAAATGTGATGAATTTAAGTATGTTTTTATGAACCAAAGCACGTTTGGAATGATTTAGGGGGACAAAAGTAAAGCGCTTACTTTGAATGGGGTTTTATCATGCGGTCTTTCATTTTGAATTGAGGGGGGCACATGCAATGGGATTGAAAATAAAAAAACATAAAATCGTTGCGATCATGCTGGCCGTGATGCTGATGTTTCTTGCCGCTTGCGGCAGCAATAACAGTACCGGTCCCGCCGGCAGCTCATCATCCTCCGGCGGCGGGGATCAGCCTGTAAAGATAGGGGCTATTCTGTCCTTTTCCGGAAATTTTGCTCCATTGTCTGAAAGTATTAAACAAGGAATGGAGCTGTATTTTGAGCTGAACGGCAATAAAATCGGCAACCGTCCTGTAACCATCAAATACGAGGATGACGAAGCCAGTCCTCAAGTCGCCCTCCGCAAATACCGGCAGCTGGTCGAAAGCGAGAAAGTCGATATCCTTGCGGGCCCTATTTCCTCCGCCGTTGTTTACGCACTGCGCGATGTGATCGAGAAGGACAAAGTGGTGTTGATTGATGCCAATGCGGCTGCCAACGATATTTCGTGGGACAAGAAAAGCGATTATATTTACCGCGTCTCCATATCCAACTGGCAGGACGGTACGCCGGGAGCCGAATATATTTATAAAAATATCGGGAAAAGGGCCTACGTCCTTGCACCTGACTATCCGGCCGGCCACGAAACGATAGAGGCCTTTAAGGCGGCCTTCATTCAAGCGGGCGGCGAAATTGTCAAGGAAGCCTGGCCAAAGCTGGGGACGAATGATTACGCCACTTACCTGACGGATATTTTAAACACGAAGCCCGATCTTGTCTTCCCTTTCCTGGCCGGAACCGACGCCATCCGCTTCGTGCAGCAATACGAGCAATTCGGCGTAAAAGGCAAGATTCCATTAACCGGAACCCAGGAGTTTTTGGACCCGTTAGTGACCGACCCGGCCGGAAAAGCCGCTGAAGGAATTATCGGGGCCACGATGTATACCGCTTCACTGGATAATCCGACCAACCATAAGTTTGTCGAAGAGTTTACGAAGAAATACAACAAAACACCGAACTACTTTAATGTTCAAGGATACGATACGGCGCAGGTCATCAGCAAAGCCATAGAGAAGGCGGGCAGTACGAAGTCCGAGGATTTAATCAAGGTGTTGAAGGATATCACTTTCAGCAGCCCGCGCGGCGAACTGGCAATGGATCCGAAAACGCACAATCTGGCTTTGGATATGTATTTGGCGAAAAACGTATGGAAAGACGGAAAGATTGCGCAGGAAATCATGGGAATAGCCGCAAAAGGGCTCAAAATACCGGAAACGCCGCCGGCTAAGACGAATTAACAAGCCATATCCAAGGGGGGGCTTGTCCCCCCGTTTTATTATCCAATGCGTCTATGGCCTTGAAGGAAAGAGGAGGATACCATGGCTGGTACAACGCTGCTCATGCATATTTTGAATGGTTTGGCCTACGGCATGCTTTTGTTTATGATCGCCGCGGGGCTATCCATTATCTTCGGATTAATGCATATCGTCAATTTGGCACACGGTGCTTTTTACTTGGCGGGAGTATATATCGCCTATACTTTTGTCAAGCAGAACATGGGATTTTGGCCTTCCTTGCTCATATCGATAATCATTGTTGCCATCCTTGGCATCCTGATGGAGAAATTTCTGCTCGAACGGGTGTACGGCAAGGAGCTTGAGCAGGTACTGCTGACGTTCGGGCTTGCCTTTATATTTGCCGATCTGGTGAAGTGGATCTGGGGAACGAGCCCTTTGACACTGCCTGTTCCGGCTGCGCTGGATGCTTCAATGAACTTGGGGGTGATCACGTTCCCGGCGTACCGGATTTTTGTTATCTTCGTCGGCTGTCTTCTTGCGGTTCTGCTGTGGTATATGGAAAATAAAACGCGCATCGGCGCCATCATACGGGCCGGAGTGGATGACCGGGAAATGCTGTCCGCGCTTGGCATTCATATTAAAATCGTATTTACCTCCATATTCGCGGTGGGAGCCGCGCTGGCTGGTTTAAGTGGTGTATTGGGCGGGCCGATCATGGGGATGTATGTGGGCATCGATTCGGAAATCTTGATTTCATCCCTCGTCATTGTCGTGGTTGGCGGTCTCGGAACATGGAAAGGGGCCTTTATAGGGGCGATTTTAATCGGCGTCGTCGATACGTTGGGACGTGTCTGGTTCCCTTCGTTTACGATGGCCATGGTTTTTGCCATTATGATCATTGTTTTATTGCTGAAGCCTAACGGCCTGTTTGGAAGGGGGGCTCATGCTTGAAAAAAAGCACCTTATCGCTTAGCGCCGCCCTTGTCGTTTTTACCCTGCTGCTGCCCCTTGTTCTTTCGTCGTATGGCCTGAAATTGACAAGCGAAGTGCTGATTATGGCCATTTTTGTCATGAGCCTCGGGCTGATTATCGGCTTTGCGGGGCTTGTATCGCTGGGGCACGCCGCTTTTTTTGGAGTAGGCGCTTATGCGGTGACATTGATTGGCGAACACTTGGACAATACTTATGTGCTGCTCCTTGCGGCTATTGTTTTATCGGGGTTCGCCGCTTTCGTTTCCGGATTGCTGTTTATCCGTTCGTCGGGAGCATATTTTTTAATGATTACGTTGGCGTTTGGGCAGATGCTGTACGCCATTGCGTATAAAATGGAGAATTTGACCGGGGGGGTTGACGGTAAGGCGGTTGCGGCGAGCTTCAACCTAGGTTCAGGCGAAATTCACAGCCGACTGGGATTTTACTATGCAGCCGCTGTGGCATTTCTTGTGAGTTATTTTTTGCTCCGCGCATTGATCTCATCACCGTTAGGAAAAGGCATTAAAGGGATAAAGGAAAACGAATTGCGCATGACGGCGCTCGGATACAATACGCGGCATTACAAGCTGATCGTGTATTCCTTGTCCGGCATGATGGCCGGCTTTGCGGGCGGACTTTATGCCTACTTTAATGAATACGTTTCGCCCGATCTGCTGCATTGGGGTTACTCCGGCCAAGCGCTGATCATGGTTATCGTAGGCGGCGTCGGAACCTTGATCGGGCCGGCTGTCGGCGCGGGCTTTTTCGTCATTCTGCAAAATTATATCAGCTCCTATACGGACCGTTGGCCGATCGTGATGGGCTTGATTTTTGTCGCCATCGTGCTTTATGGACGGGGAGGGGTCATTCACATCGCAGATTTGGTATGGAGCAAAATCAGACCCAAACGGAGTACCAAACGGGATAACCCTGTGCTTCCAAAGGAGGAGAACGGCTTTGAGTCTGCTAAAGGTTGAACGTCTGTACAAATCGTTTAAAGGATTGCAGGTGTTGAAGGATGTATCTCTGGAAGTGCAGGCCGGTGAGCGTCATGTCCTGATCGGACCAAACGGAGCCGGAAAAACGACGCTTTTTAATTGTATTACCGGGACTTTGCCGATCGATGAAGGAAGCGTTGAGGTGAACGGCAGACAAATCAGCGGCCTTCCCGCCTTTACGGCTGTCCGTGTCGGGATGTCCAGAACCTTTCAAAAAAATAATCTGTTCGGCAGCTTGACCGTTGAAGAAAACCTGCATCTGGCCATCATCGCATGCAAGCCGTACCGGTTTAACTTTTTTAAGCCCTACTACCAATATAATGAATTGTTAACGGAAGCCGAAGAACTGCTGAAGCAGTGGAATCTTTGGGAACGCCGCGGCCACATCGTCAATGAGCTTTCTTACGGCGAACAAAGGCTGCTGGAAGTGCTGCTCGCCCTGGCCTGCAAACCGCAAATTCTGCTCCTCGACGAGCCGACATCGGGCATGTCTCCCGCGGAGACGGTTCAAACCACCAAGCTCATTCAGAGCATGCCGCGTTCCATTACCCTGCTGGTCATTGAGCATGATATGGAAGTGGTGTTTTCGATTGCCGACCGCATCACCGTTTTGCACCACGGTGAAGTGTTTTTAAGCGGCGCTCCGGAGGAAATTCGCGGCGACGAGCGGGTCAGGGATATTTACTTCGGGGGAGGTAAGCTGCAGCATGCTGAAGCTTGACGAAGTTCATACGTATTACGGAAACAGTCATATTTTGCAGGGCCTCTCCTTTGAAGTGCCCCAAGGGAAGTGCGTGGCTCTTCTCGGCCGGAATGGAGCGGGCAAAACGACCACGATTCATTCCATCGCCGGCTTGACGCCCCCGCGCAAGGGAACCATTACGTATAGGGGCAAACCGGTTTCCGGGCTGCCGTCTTACAAAATCGCGCGCCTTGGCATCGGATTGGTGCCCCAGGGAAGGCGCATTTTCCCTTCGTTGACCATCCGGGAGAATTTGACGGTGCCCGCCAAAGACAGCCGGCAGAAGGATAAGGGGCATAAGAGCTGGGATTTGGAGAGCGTGTATGCATTGTTCCCGGTTCTCAGGGAGCGCGAACACAACATGGGTACCCAACTGTCAGGCGGGCAGCAGCAAATGCTGGCGATCGGAAGAGCATTAATGACCAATCCGCAGTTTATCCTGATGGATGAGCCGTCGGAAGGATTAGCTCCCGTCATGATTGAACAGGTGGGGGATATCATTAAAAAATTGAAGGAAACCGGCCTATCCATTCTGTTGGTAGAACAAAATTTTTATTTGGCATGCGATGCGGCCGATGAAGTCTTGGTGATGAACAAAGGGCAAATCGTGTGGAAGGGTACGCCGGAGGAGCTGTTGGCAAACGAGGACATTCAGCATCAATATTTGGGAGTGTAAGCGAGCGAGGAGACGGCTTCGGCAGTCTCCTTTGTTTCGCTGCGGCTTTTAGCTGACAGAGGTCTTTAACGCAACAACGTTTAATGCCGCTTTCTATAGCCCAGCCTGACGGAGATTTCGTTGGCGGCGCTAATGATTTTGTGGATGTATCCCTTCAGGTTGGCGGGATTCATGCGATGGGTAGGGCCGATGACGGTCAATGTATTGACCACCTGGTTTGTATAGTCCCGGATGGGTGCTGAAATCGATGTGACCCCTTCTCTCAACTCTTCAACCGATACGGTGTATCCTTGCTCTCTGGCTTTTTTGATGAGGTTGAGGATCGTTTCGGGATCGGTATTCGTTTTTGTCGTGTAGGCTTTCAGCTCACCCCCAAGAATACGCCGGACGACCTGCTCGTCCTGATAGGCGAGCAGCACCCTTCCCGAGCTTGTGCAGTAAGCGGGATTCCTTCTGCCGATATGGGTCAGGATTTGGATGGGATGTTTACACTCAACCTTCTTAATATAGATGACATCCGTGCCGTCCAATACCGCAATATGGCACGTTTCCTGAATGTCGTCCACGAGTTTTTGCAGTACCGGCAAGGATTCCCTTTCAACTTCCAGATTGCTGGTGACGATCGTGTTCAAATTCAAAATCGACAACCCCAGCCGATATTTTTGCGTTTCATGATCCTTGGTGACGAATCCCTCGCTTGCGAGCGTACTCAGCAGTCGGCTGACCGTGCTTTTTCCTAACCCCAGCGATTTGGCCAAATCGGTTACTTTTTTCTCCGGCTCATCCAAGGAAAAGCTGTTTAAAATACGAAGGGCGTTTTTAACGGACGAAAGTACATAATCGTTATGGTTCGAATGGTCCATGGAGCAGTCTCTCCCTTTAGCGCTGTCGCATATTGTTGCATATAAAAGAACACTAATCTTGTATATAGAACAAATGTATCATAGACTCCGTACAACCGCAATCGGTAAAATGGCTGGTATCTTAACGCTTCGCGGCCGAAGTGGACGCAGCCCGGCAAGAGATATAGAATGAAATGGGGATCGCCGGGAAGCCTGTCAGGCGCTATCCCAAGATGACATAATAAATATCGGAAAGGAAGTCCATATGATACGTTTTGCTGTTATCGGAACCAACTGGATCACGGAGGAGCTCATCAAGGCGGCCCGGGAAATCGAAGACTTCGCCTTGACGGCTGTGTATTCCCGTACGGAAGAGAAGGCCAAGGAATTTGCGGCCAAGCATGATATTCCTCACCTATTTACGGACTTGGGGAAGATGGCGCAAAGCGATGTGTTCGATGCGGTTTATATTGCCAGCCCGAATTCATTTCATGCGCAGCAAGCGATTCTCTGCATGAGTCACGGCAAGCATGTATTGTGCGAAAAGCCGATAGCCTCCAATACCCAAGAATTGCGTAACATGATAGCGGCGGCGAAAGAGAATCATGTCCTGCTCATGGAAGCCTTAAAGTCAACGCTGCTTCCGAATTTTCAGGCCATCCGGGAGCACTTGCATAAAATAGGTCCGGTACGCCGTTATTTTGCCGGCTATTGTCAATATTCCTCGCGCTATGACGCCTATAAGCAGGGAACCGTTTTGAATGCGTTCAATCCTGTTTTTTCTAATGGTTCTTTGATGGATTTAGGCGTGTATTGCATCTATCCTATGGCGGTGCTGTTCGGGAAGCCGGAACAGATCAAGGCCTCCGGCATCCTGCTCGGGTCCGGGGTGGACGGGGAAGGAAGCATACTGATGAAGTACAAGGAGATGGAGGCGGTCATCATGCACTCCAAGTTTTCAAGCTCTTGCCTGCCGTCCGAAATTCAAGGAGAATACGGCACCATGATCATCGATAAAATCAACCAGCCGGAAAAAGTGGAAATCCGCTATAGAGACGGCAAGGTTGAAGAGCTGACGCGGCCCCAAAGAAGCCAATCGATGTATTATGAGGTCAAAGAATTTATCGACTTGTTGAAAGCCGGGAGAACGGAATCGGCGACGAATTCTCATGCCCATTCCATGACCACTTTGGAAATTATGGACGAGGCCAGACAACAAATCGGACTTCAATTCCCGGCGGATCAGGAAAAATAATCCGAACTTGCCATTCGGTGCAGGCTGTGATAAGATGTAATAAAGCTGTGATAAACGAATCCAAAAGCAAGCTGCTCTTAACAAGTGTTGAGAGCAGCTTTTCTTTTTTGGACCAAAGGAGAAGGAAAACGATGAATTTTCGCAAAAAGTCATTAGAGGAAATCCCTGAGGAATACACAAGGATTTGGTCTTGCGAGACGGAAGGCTGTAATGGATGGATACGGGACAACTTTGCTTTCGAGTATGTGCCAACTTGCTGGAAGTGCCTCTCCCCCATGACTAGCAGCATGAAGATGCTGCCTCTCCTTGTAAATTCGAATGGCGATCTGAAATCGCTCAAGAAAGGCATACGGATTTCATAGCCTCTGGCAGCAGTTTTCTTCCCGGATTGCGTTTATTTCAGATACCTAAAACCGTACAAGCAGCAGGATGCTTGTAAGAACTCTCCCATATTGGAGTTGGATGAACCATGTATCCTATCATTGATGCTCACGTGCATTTGGATTTATATGAACCGGCGGTGCTGGAGAAACTGCTTCAATCCTGTGATTTATATCGGATTCAAGGGCTGCTGACGGTTTCGATGAATGCGGAATCGTGCCTGCGCAATCTCCGGTTGAAGCGTCAGCTCCCGCATGCTGTTTTTCCCGCATTCGGCTATCATCCGGAGCAGGCGCCGCCTGCCGAAGAAGATATGGAAAATTTATTCGAATGGATGGATCGGCACCGGGATGAAATGATGGCGATCGGCGAGATCGGACTTCCCTATTACATGCGTAAAGCGGCGGAGAACAGAGGCGAGCATTTCAATGATGAGCCCTATTTGCTTCTGTTGGAACGCTTTGTTCAGTTGGCTGTCCGGCTGGATAAACCGGTGGTGCTGCATGCCGTATATGAGGATGCGGAAAGGGTATGCGATTTGCTAGAGAAGCAAGGAGCAGAGAAAGCTCATTTCCACTGGTTCAAGGGAAGCGGGAAGACAATGGCAAGGATGATGAAGAGAGGCTATTACGTTTCGGTAACGCCTGATGTGGTATACAAGCCGGAGATTCAAGCGGTGGTTCGTGCGTACCCGCTCGAACTTCTGATGGTGGAAACGGACGGTCCGTGGCCTTTTCGAGGCGTATTCGAGGGTCAAACGACCCATCCGCGTATGATTCGTGAATCCATTAGGCAAATATCTATGCTGAAGGGAATGCCGGAACAAGAAGCAGCGATGGTGTTATTCGAAAATACACGGCGCTTTTACAATCTGCCGTTGTAATCGATACACAGGTCTAGAACCATATAAATCTCCTGATCATATGATATTTCTATAAAACATAGGAGGTGGGATATATGGATAAATTTCTGACCTATGTAGGCGGGTTGATAGGTGGATATGCACTGATTAAAGTGCCGGTAGAAGAAATCACAGCACTGTCCGGTTTAAATACAATCCTCGACGTAGTCGGCTCTCTGGCCGTCATCGTTTTTGGAGGAACATTGGTCGTTCGCGGCGTTTTATCGCTTTTAGGAAAATAATTACAAAGCAAAAACTCCGTTTATTCAATCCTTTAACAGCTGCCTATGTTAAGGGATTTTTTTTATTGCTATTATATCTCCTAACCAATTATACGGTTTCTTTTAGATTGCTATTTTGTCTGGAACAAGGCAGGCTCAATGTATTCTCCCGAATCAACATGAAGCATGACATAGACTTAATATAAAATCATGCAACTTCGGAACTTTTTGGAACGGATTGCGTAAATAGATTTCAGAAAGCCATTGAAAAAATAACAAATACGGAGTGTGATAGGGATGAATCGACGGCCCCATCGCGGGAGATTCAAAGGCAAGCTGGTGATGCTGTCCGCGCTCAGCTTAAGTCTTCTTCCGTTAACGGCTCATGCGAACGAGATCAGTACGGGCACCAGTTCGGCGGCTGCAGCTTCCGTCAGCGGTTTTAATGCTTCCTCCGGAACTGCACCTTCTGCTGCCAAGGAAGCAAAACAGGTGAAAGCGGAGGCCAAGATTACGAAGGATGAAGCGGTCGCCATCGTGAGAAAACTTTTTCCGAAATTGCAGGATGCGCAGCCGGTACGTGTGGAGCTTGGAGATTCCCACTCGTATCCTCCCCAATATCAGAACGTTTGGACCATCGGCTGGCAGATTACATTCGGCAACAGCAGCTACGGCTTCGACAGTAAAGTCGACTCGATCACCGGCGATCTTCTGCAAACCCATCTGTATTTCCCGACGGATGAGGGCAATGAAGCGTACTATCCGCCGAAGGTTTCCAAAGAAGAGGCGCTGGGGCTGGCCAAAGCATTTATTCAGAAAGCTTCACCGACCTTATCGCTTGACAGCCTGAAGCCCGTGGACCAGTCTCCATACACCAATCAGGCGCTTTTCGGTCCGGTGCAGTATGAATTTTCTTTTACCACTTTAGTTCATGGATTGGCCCATCCCGGGGGACATATTTCAGTAACGATCAACGGCAACGGAGAGGTCACAGGCTATTACCGGAACGTGGTTACTGCCGATTATCCATCTCCTGAGCCCGCCATCACCCCGGAAGAGGCCGCCAAGAAGTTCGTGCCCCTAAGGGATTTAACCCTGCAGTATGTCCCGGTGAATCAGCCGAATTTCAAGGGCAAGAGCTGGTTTCTCGGTTGGGTGCAGCCTTTTTATGCCGACTTAAGTATCGATGCACAAACCGGTGAATACATTAACTTCACGGGTGCAGTCGTTCAGCCTGAAAAGGTTCAATATAAAGACATTCAAAAGACGGATAAACTGTTTACCGTGACAACGGGCAAAGGCGAAAACCAATTATTGACAGGTGAGCAGGCGGCGGAGCTTGTCGAGCGAGTGGCGTCCATTCCGGGCAATCGCACGAGATCCACGCAGAGCCTTAATACATATTGGTCGGACGTGAATAAGAAGGTTTGGAATATTACCTGGATGGAAGCGGCGCCTGCCGGTCCTTATCCTTATAGCGGTCAAACAAACGCCGTGGTGGATGCGCGAACCGGACAAATTCTGGAGTTCCGCGTGGATCGTATGGCTCCCCCATGGACGAATCCAAAGCCGGATACGGAGAAGACAACGGCTGCAATCTCTCAGGCTGAAGCCGAAAAGAAGGCTTTGGCTCTGATTAACGAGTTGTATCCGAATGCGTCGGAAGAATTAAAATGGCTGTCCTCCGATCCGTATGCCGCACCGGCGGGAGATGAACAAACCTTTGGATTCCGATTCCAGCGATTCTATAAGGGAATCCCTGTCGGAGGGGATTCCGTGAGCATTATATTGGATGCCCAGGGCCAATTGAAGAGCTATCAGAGCACGCGTTCAGATCAATTGGAAGCGGGTACGGCTTCCCTTGCAGCGAATATAACGAAAGCTCAGGCTGAAGCCATCTTTTTGGAGGGCATATCACAGGAATTGCAGTACAAAAACTTTGGCGGTTTTTATACGGACAGTCAATACGTGGAGCCCGATATCAAGCTGGTCTATCAACAAACGTACAAAGACAGTGCGAAAAACGGTTATGTGATCGATGCGGCGAACGGCCGGTGGCGGGCTACCTTCGTCAATCCTGTGAGCACCGTTGAAAGATCGGTGGAAATGCCTGTCGATATTGCGGGGCATTGGGCACAGAAAGATTTGGAGACGATGATCCGGCACAACATCTTATCCGCAGATTCAAGCGGCCAATTGCATCCTGATAAGACGATCACGTTAGGCGATTGGCTTCTTATGGTGTCTCAGGCGGTACATCCGCATTATGCGAATTCCTATTATGACAGAAATGCCAAGCCGGCGTTCGAAGATATCGACGAGCAGAGTCCTTACTATGCAGCCGCCCAGCTTTTTGTTCAGTTGAAGTGGCTTGATCCGAAGAAAACGCCGCAGCTTCGTCCGGAGGAAACTCTAACGAAGGAAAAGCTGGCGGTTCTGCTGACTCAAATGATCAAGTACAATAAGCTTGCGGAACAACTGCAGCAGAATCCGCAGTTGAATTTCGAGGATTCGGAACTCATTGCCGAGAAAGGCGCCGTCTGGCTGATCACTCAGCTGGGTGTGCTCGATGGTTCCGTCCGGAAGTTCAATCCGCAGGGAGAAGTGACCAAAGCCCAAGCGGCAACCGCTCTGATGAGACTTGTTCATTTACAGGGCAAACTGGACCAGAAGATAGCCATGTAATGTCCTGATCCGGCAGTCCAAACCTTTTTTATAGGAGGTTTGGACTGTTTTTTTGTTGCATATCTGCCGGGACCGTGTGATAATATGGGGTTGTCATATGGAAGAAAAGTCTTCTCGATTTTGATTATCATGGAGGCAAAATCATAGTGGAGCGTTACCCTTTTACTTATGATCATTCTCAACCGTTCATCCGGCAGGCCGGCGAATGGATAGCGGATGTCTTTTACGATATTCTGCCGGAAGCCGGTTTCGAAGTCCGCGATGAACAGATTTATATGGCTTTCCAATTGGAACGGGCGTTTGCCGAGAAACAAACCATTTTTGCGGAGGCGGGAGTGGGGACGGGGAAAACGCTTGTTTATTTGTTATATGCGATTTGTTACGCCCGTTATATGCGAAAGCCGGCTGTGATCGCCTGTGCGGACGAGTCTTTAATTGAACAACTGGTCAAGCCGGAAGGGGATATCGCAAAGCTGGCGAAGCACCTGAGCCTGGCCGTTGACGCCAGGCTGGGGAAGTCTGCGGACCAGTATCTTTGTCTGGTCAAGCTGGACAAAGCGAGATTCAGGGACGAGGATGCGGAAATGTTCGAGCAATTATACGAGGAGCTGCCCGGGTTTGTTCATTCTCATGAAACCCTGCAATCGTTTTATGCTTACGGCGACCGGAAGCAATATCCGCATTTGAATGACGAGCAATGGAGCAAGATCAATTGGGATGCTTTCCAGGATTGCTTCGTATGCGACAAAAGGCACCGCTGCGGGCAAACGCTCTCCCGCGAGCATTACCGCCGATCTGCCGATTTGATCATTTGTTCGCACGATTTTTACATGGAGCATGTGTGGACGTATGAGAGCAGGAAGCGGGAAGGGCAGCTGCCGCTGCTGCCGGATCACTGTGCGGTCGTATTTGATGAAGGGCATTTGCTGGAATCTGCCGCGCAGAAGGCGCTGACCTATAAATTAAAGCATGACGTGTTTGAAGAACTGATTACCCGGCTGCTGCAGGGGGAAATACGCGAATCATTGGCTGTGCTCATTGACGAGGCGATTGCGCAAAGCGAGACGATGTTTGACTGGTTAAGACGCCGGAGCAGAGAGATTCCCGGTTCGGACCGGAAGGAGCTTCTGCTCGACGATCGGCTGCTTCAGGAAATACACCGGTTCCGGACGGTGCTTGCAGCGATTGAAGAAGAGCTCGTGTTTGAAAGCGGTCTTCACACCTTGAATGAATATCAGCTCCGCATTGTCGAAGAGCATCTTGAAATGATGCAGAAAGCATTGAGTCTTTTCCAGCGATCGGAGTCATTGGTATGCTGGTTGACGGAAAGCGGGAGCGGAGCGGCTTTGGTGATCATGCCGAGAACCGTCAAGGAAGTGCTTCGGGAGCGGGTGTTTGGCTCGAACATGCCTATCGTTTTTTCATCGGCCACACTATCCGTGGAGGGCTCCTTCCGTTATGTAGCGGAAAGTCTCGGGATCGAGCAATATTTGTCCTTTTCCGTTGACTCTCCATATGAATACGAACGGCAAATGGAAGCGATCGCGCCTCATTGGTCTGCCGGCGGGACATTTTCGGAGAAAATGGAGGCCGCTGTCTCGCTGCTCGAACGAACGGAAGGAAGAGCGCTGCTGTTGTTTCCGGCGAAAGCCGAACTGCAGCGGTTTAAACGGGAGATTGCGTCGTATCCCGAACTCTTCGGGAAAATGCGCTTCTTGTTTGAAGGCGATCAGGAAATCAGCCATCTTATCGCTTCTTTTCAGCATGACGAAACGAGTGTTCTATGCGCCGTCAGCTTGTGGGAGGGACTCGACGTACCGGGGCCGTCCTTGTCCAATGTCATCATATGGTCGCTGCCTTTTCCGCCTCAAGATCCGGTCTTTATGGCCAAACGCAGAGCGGCGGAGTCTCCTTTTGAAGAGGTCGATCTGCCTTATATGCTGCTGAGGCTCCGGCAAGGGATGGGACGATTGATTCGCTCCCGTGAGGATCGGGGGATCGTGGCCATTCTATGTGCAGAGCTGCACAGGCAGCCCATGCTGCGGGCCCGCGTTGAAGCTGTGCTGCCGCCGGGGGTTTCTCTCAAAAATTCGCTAGCTTAGGGGACAGTTGGTAAACTTTGTGTCATGAAATCTCATTGTATCCGTGTTACAATGGTTTCCGTTCCTGTTTAGGAATGCGACATCAAAAAGGCCGAAGCTTAATTCGTAAGCGCGGGGGAACCCATATCCTTGGGGTGAAGCCACTATGGTGGCCGGGTGGTTGCTCTTTGACCCGAATCCGTCAGCTAACCTCGCAGGCCGTAAAAAGGAGAGGAATGCAGTGAAAGGTTTTAAGAAGTTGGTTTTGACAGGTGTTTTGGCACTTGGCCCGATCATTGGCGCCGGCGCGGTTTCAGCTGCTCCGTCGCACACGGTATCAAGCAACGATACCCTGTGGGCGATCTCCCAGAAATACGGTATCAGCCTGAAATCGCTTATTACGGTGAATCCGCAATTGGTTAACCCAAATCTAATATGGCCAGGAATTGTGCTTAATATTCCCGGTAAGTCAACGGGTATAGGTTCGGGTTACGGTACAGGCTCGGGTTACGGTTCGGGTAACGGATCGCAGCAGGGAACAGGAACAGACAGCACGACACAGTCTTCTTATGCCAGCCAAGTGGTAAATTTGGTGAACCAGGAACGTGCCAAAGCCGGTTTAAGCCCGCTTGCCAGCGACAGTGCATTGACGAAGGTGGCTTTAGACAAGGCAAAGGACATGTATGAAAAAGGCTATTTTGACCATAATTCTCCTACCTATGGGTCTCCTTTTGATATGATGCGCTCTTATGGCATCCGTTATACCTACGCGGGTGAAAATATTGCCAAAGGGCAAAGAACACCGCAAGAGGTAATGGATTCATGGATGAACAGTCCGGGACACCGTCAAAACATTATGAGCCCGAACTTCAACAAAATCGGAGTGGCTTATTATAATGGCGTGTGGGTACAGATGTTTATCAAAAATTAATTCGGACTAGAAGAACAGGCTGTTGAGAATGTCTCAGCAGTCCTTTTGTTTGCCATGATATTTTAATGCGACATAGCTTCTGCCGGATTAAAGACGGTATTGGTCAGTCCTTTCGCGGAACGGCATTCGTCCTGGACGTTTTAATGCAGGCTTCAATGAAATCCATAATACCGGCAAATGCGGAATGGAATCGGCCGAGGAAGTGACGCCTGCCGTACTGAATTGGATTGAGCACAATGCCCGGAAGATTTCGGCAATCCGTTTGCCGGCGATCCTCTGCCGGCGTGGATTGCAGCCTCCCTGCTGAAGGGTCAGGAGGCGGGACGCGACTATCTGGTCGTTTCGCAATGTGCGCACGTCTGCCAAAGAAGCGTTCGTTTCGGGTCATGGCTCTATGTCCGAACGTATCATGACGGGTACCATTTATTCGATCAAGAGATGCTATTCGATCTCGACAGCGATCCTTATGAGCAAACGAATCTGGCTGCGGAGCATCGCCAAGTTTGCCGAGATGCGGTATATTATTTAAATGAGTGGCATGACCACATGATGGAGACGATGCCTTTCGATACAGATCTGCTCTGGACGGTGATGAAAGAGGGAGGACCTTATCATGCCAAAGGATTTTTGCCGAAGTATGCGCAGTGGTTGGAACAGACAGGACGCGGTCATGCGATTACAGAGCTAAAACGGAGACATCCTGCGGAATTCGGTCATGGCCGTCCGAAGGGATAAGACCTCCGTTGAACGGTGGAGGAGGATTGAAATGAATGGAAAAAAACCGTGCTGCTGCACGGCCGGCAGAGAGGTTTCGGGCCAGCCGGATTCTCATTCTTTGCCCTTGCAGGGCAAACGCTCGGCCAAAGATCCTAAAGAAGGCATGATTTATTTGCCCGGCGGTGAATTTTTAATGGGAACCGCGGATCAGGAAGGGTTTGCCCAAGATGGCGAAGGCCCCGTTCGTTCGGTTAGACTGGATTCTTTTTATATCGATCCTTACGCGGTGAGCAATGCAGAATTTAAAGCATTTGTCGATGCTACCGGTTATCGCACGGAAGCGGAGGTTTTTGGCTGGTCCTTTGTGTTTCATTTGTTCGTTTCCGCCGAAACGGCGAAAGGTGTGACGCAAGCGGTTCAGCAGACCCCCTGGTGGTGGGTTGTGAACGGCGCATGCTGGAAGCATCCGGAAGGTCCGGATTCTCACATTGATGACCGCATGGACCATCCGGTGATCCATGTTTCCTGGAATGATGCGAATGCCTACTGCCAATGGGCCGGCAAACGGCTGCCGACCGAAGCGGAATGGGAGTACGCGGCAAGAGGAGGTCTTGTGCAAAAACGTTATCCGTGGGGAGATGTCCTCAAACCGGATGGGGAGCATCGCTGCAATATTTGGCAGGGCAAGTTTCCGGATAAAAACAACTGCAGCGACGGGTATGCGGGAACCGCGCCTGTCCATGCGTTTAAACCCAACGGTTACGGATTATATAATGTTTCCGGGAACGTATGGGAATGGTGCTCGGATTGGTTTGCTGCGAATCATACGGCAGACCCGCTTGTTAACCCGCTTGGTCCGGCGACGGGTCAGGAAAAAGTGCTGCGCGGAGGTTCCTATTTGTGCCACAAATCGTATTGTAACCGGTACAGAGTCGCTGCGCGCAGTAAAAATACACCGGATAGTTCCACGGGCAATATCGGTTTTCGCTGTGCTGCCGATGCCTGATAGGGAACAAAGAACGAACCAGGCTGTCGTGGTCTCCCCACGGCAGCCTTTTAAATTACTGTTGATGATCATTAGAGGATATGATAGATTTTAGTGGACGTGGAAATGAATGGTAGGGGGAAATGGATGATGAAGCACCCGAATTGTGGTTCAGCGGCTACGAAAGCGAGCACGATAACGGACTGAACAAATTTATGTTCCGTACACCTTGAACGAATACGTGTTTGAAAAGAACGGAAAGATTTATACCGTGACGATCCGGATTAACGACGCCGTCAAGACCGATGCGCAGTGGAAACGGCTGACGGAGGCGTTCGGCTCGATGCAGTTTTTCAAAAAATGAAAGCCATTCTTGTGAAAAAGAGCCATTGCGGCTCTTTTTCGGCGTTTACGGGGAAACGTAAAGCACGGGATTCTTTCGTATACCTGACATAAGCCAAGTTTGTCTGCGCATATACAATACGGAATGCTTTATCTTTCAAGCGTTTCAAAGTTGCACGGATGCCATGCGAGGCTTGATAACAAATATCGGAGAGTGTTATGATTATTTTATTTGAGACATTGAGACATAAGGATGCTGATGGAGTTGACTAAAGTAAACATAAATGGGCTTGACATCCATTATTCCGTTGTCGGCACAGGGCATGAGGTGGTGATGCTGCACGGTTGGGGAACCAATCTGCAAACCTTTCATGCGATTCAGCAGCATTTATCCCGGCATTTTAAAGTGTATGCATTCGATTTTCCCGGCTTCGGAGAAAGCGATACTCCTCCCGAGCCGTGGGGGGTTACTGAATATACGAATCTGCTCGCTTCATTCATACAGTCGATGGGGATCGATAATCCGATACTGATCGGCCATTCCTTCGGCGGAAGGGTCTCAATTCGATATGCCGCTGCGAATCCTGTAAGGAAAATGATATTGACCGGAAGCGCGGGAATCAAGCCGAAACGCAGCCTGAATTATTATGTAAAGGTATATTCGTTCAAAACGGCCAAACAATTGCTCAAGCTCCCGGGCCTAAACCGGTATTCGGAGCGCATATTGAACCGGATGCGAGCCAAATTCGGCTCCAGCGACTATAAGAATGCATCAGGCGTAATGCAGCAGACGCTGACCAAAGTCGTCAACGAGGATCTGCGGCACCATCTTCCTCATATCAAGGCATCGACCTTATTGATCTGGGGCGAGAACGATACGGCTACCCCTGTTGCGGACGGAAAATTGATGGAACAAATGATACCGGATGCCGGTCTGGTCGTGCTGAAGAACGCCGGTCATTTTTGCTATTTGGAAAAAGGCCGCGAGTTCATCGTCATCGTAGACCATTTTTTGGCGAAGGATAAGGGAGGCAGCCATGTTTGAGCTTGTTCTTGCGTTAGCGTCGCTGTTATGGCTGGGGCATGCTGTCCTGCGTCTTCTAAACGGCGTACATATGCTTCAATTGAATTCTTACCGCAATGAGCGGTTTATGGGCTGGTTTAAAGGCCACGTGAAGGAACGGCTGTCCTTAAGAGAGTGGCTTCCGTTATTGTCTTTTGCCGCCCTGCTGTTCCAAGCGCCGGTGCTTGGTTTAATTCTTTGGACGCTGCTATATGCGATGTTGATATGGCTGCGGCCCAGGAAACAGGAGAAAAAGAAGCTGGTCTATACGGCCAGGGTCAAGCGGCTGCTTGTGACGATTGGCGTTCTGGTAGCGGCGGCTTTGGCGGTTTCCCTAACCTTTGCATCCGCCGGAGACAGCCTTGCACCGTTCATCTTATTGTTCGCCGTCGCGCTGCTGTCCGACATGGTGGTGTTGTTGGCCAATATGATGAACCTGCCTGTCGAAAACCGGATCAACCGCTACTATTTGAACGATGCCGCGCAGATTGTGCGGCAGATGAAGCATTTGACGGTGATCGGCATTACCGGTTCGTATGGCAAAACAAGCGTGAAGCATTTTCTGAATACACTGCTCAGTCAAGTGTACGAGGTGCTGGTGACGCCGGAAAGCTACAATACGCCGATGGGCGTAACCAAGACGATCCGGTCGATGCTGCGTCCTACGCACCGGTTTTTCATTACCGAGATGGGGGCCAAGCAAACCGGCGATATCCGCGAGCTGTGCGAACTGGTCAGTCCCAAGATCGGCATTCTGACCGCCGTCGGGCCCCAGCATCTGGAGACGTTCAAGACACTGGAGAATGTGCAGCGGACCAAATTCGAGCTTGGAGAGAGCCTTCCGCCGGACGGCATCCTGTTTATGAACATGGATGACGAGAATATCGCATCCTACCGCGGGAATATTGCGGCAAGAAAAGTAAGTATCGGAATTCACCGGCAGGATGTCGATTATCGTGCCCAAAATATACAATACACCGGCAAAGGCGCAGCGTTCGAGCTCGTGAAGCCGGACGGATCGGTTCTTGCCTGTGAGACGAGCCTGCTTGGCGAGCATAATATCTATAACCTTCTTCTGAGCATGGCCGTCAGCCTTGAGCTTGGGGTTCCCGAGGAAAAACTGGCGCTGCTCGTGAAGCGGATCAAGCCGGTAAAACACAGACTGGAGCTCAAGAAATTATCCGACAAAATCACGATACTGGACGACAGCTTCAATTCCAATCCGGTCGGTTCCAAAGCGGCTCTGGATGTATTGGCCCAGATGCCGGGCAAACGGATCCTGATTACCCCGGGGATGATCGAGCTCGGGGAGCAGGAATATGAGCTTAACCGCAAGTTTGGCATTCATGCGGCGGGAGCCTGCGATTATATTATACTGGTCGGGCAGAAACAAACCAAGCCGATTCAGGACGGCTTGCGTGAAGCAGGCTACCCGCAGGAGCGGCTGTATATCGCCAGGGATCTTCAGGATGCGCTCAGGCAAATGCATCTTGTAGCCGAACAGGGAAGCATTGTGCTGCTCGAGAATGACCTGCCCGATAATTATAATGAATGATGGGGGACTCGCAATGAAAGTAAAAGTAGGGGTTTTGTTCGGAGGCATGTCGGTAGAGCATGAGGTGTCCATTATCTCCGCTCTGCAGGCTATTCACGCGTTGAACCGGGATAAATACGAGCCTGTACCGATTTATATCGATAAGCAAGGGTACTGGTATACCGGAGAAGGGCTGATGGATATCGACAATTACAAGCAGCTTCCGGAGCTCTTGAAAAAGAGCGAGCAGGTAATTTTACATACGAATCAGGAAGGAAAACATCTTCTGATCAACGCCGCATCCGGGCTGTTCCGCAAAAAAATCATCGATGAAATTCATGTCGCCTTTCCGGTCACGCACGGGACCTATGGAGAGGACGGGTCCTTGCAGGGCTGGCTCGATTTGAACAAGATCCCTTATGTCGGCTGCGATGTGCTCTCCTCTGCGGTCGGTATGGACAAAATCATGATGAAGACGATCGTCCGCGGCGCCGGTCTGCCGGTGATCGATTACGTGTGGTTTTACAGCAAACGTTGGTTTGACGCGCAGCAGGAGTGTGTGGAGCTGGTAGAGCAAAGGCTGGGTTATCCCGTGATCGTAAAACCGGCAAACCTGGGGTCCAGTGTCGGCATACAGAAAGCGGACGACAGGGAAGAACTGGTCGAAGCGATAGAGTCAGCGGCATCCTATTCTCCCAGAATTATTGTGGAGAAAATGGTCACCAATTTGAAGGAAGTCAACTGTTCGGTCATCGGCGACTATGAGCATGTGGAAGCTTCCGAGTGTGAAGAAGTGCTGAAATCGGACGAAATCCTGAGCTACCAGGATAAATATATGAACCAGGCCGCCAAAGGAATGGGCGGTACGAGCCGGATTATCCCGGCGGAGATCGGGGAGGAAACCACACGCCGGGTGCAGGAGCTGGCGAAGCAAACCTTCCTGGAGCTGGGCTGCAGCGGTGTGTCACGGATCGATTTTTTGATCGATCAGAACACCAACAGCGTGTATATTAATGAAATCAACACCATTCCGGGCTCGCTCTCCTTTTACCTGTGGCAGCCCAAAGGGAAGGATTTCGAGCAGCTGACGGACGACCTGATCCAGCTCGCACTCAAGCGGAGCCGGGAACGGGCGCAGCTCACCTTCTCTTACGACACCAATCTGTTGGCGCTGCAGGGCAAAGGCGGCGGCAAGCTGGGCACTAAAAAATAGCGCTTTAAGGAGGATGCCTTCATGAAGGACCTTTCTCCAATACCTGCTGGCCCGGGGGTCGACGGGTGGCAGAGGATACCGATTGAAGAAAATCATGAACAACTGGTCTCCTTGAACCGATTAACCCATCGAATGATCGTTCGTCCGTACTATTACGCCATGAACATTCCCACAGCGATCGATGGGGCTTATGTACGGCAGGGTGCAATTTGATAAACCGGGAGCTGATCGTCGGATTTAGCTATAACGAGCAAAAGCTTGAAACCTTTTTCCGGAATGAAAGCATCATTTTTCGAGAAAATCTATGGTTGGATCAGGAACCGCTTGAGTCGGTGAAGGGGTACAGCGAGGAGCAGTTAAAAGCTTTTGCCGAGAAGGATTTGCAGTTTCATCTCGAAATTGACGGTGTTCGACTGCAGTGTCTTTACGCCAGGCATGATGAGGCCAACGGCCTCGTTCTTGGCTTCGCTGCTTCCGAAGAGATCACCCAAAACCCTGACGAATACAACAAAATCAAGCTCGGCTTCCGTATGCCGCAGCTGGCCGGGAAGAAACAATTCAGCGTTATTTTATCGGAGCCAACCTACGGTGTGGACATTCTTTACTCCAATCAGCTGCAGAACGTGAAGGTGACCGCCATACCTTTCTTCGATCACGATGAAGTGATTACGAATTTACCGAACGATATGATCAGGATCGAGTTAAATGAATGGGTGCTTCCTACAAGCGGGAGCCGATTAGCGATAAAGCTGGTCGGCTTTTTTGGTATGTGTTGAAATAAACGCGGGGGATTGAATTTTTACGGGTTAACAATAAACCAGGGTGCCTGAGTCGCTTGACTCTCGGAACACCCTGCGGGTTTACGTATCAAGGAAGCAATGGAACAAATTCTTTGACAATTTGCTGATGACCTTGGTTCTCTTCGTATGCCTCTTCTCTTTCGAGATTGAATTTTTCCATAATCGGAAGATCGCTGCAGGAGAAAAGGTAGGCGTCTTCGGAAGAGGTAACGACGTGCTCGTGCCAAGCCCAATTCGGTACGACGAAGAAATCACCTTTGGACCAATGGAACTGTTCCCCGTTGATCACGGTATAGCCGGCTCCTTTAAATACCTGATAGATGGTTGAATGGGTATGGCGATGAGCCTTAGAGCGGAAACCGTTGGGCAGCTTTTGCATCCAGGCGGCAATCGTCGGGTTTGCCGTTAATCCATTGGATGGATTGATATATTCGACGGCATACCCGTCAAACGGGTCAGGCTCGAACCGGCTCAGTCCATGCAGAGCGGCAAGCGTTTGCGCCCATTTGAACGAGCCCAAAGGTGCGATTTTGGAGCTGCGGTCGGAAATCGGGCGGACCATTCCGCCTGCGTACCGCATCGCGCTATAGTTATCCGGTACGGAGGGCTGTTCGATTTTCTCCGGATAAGATTCGAAGAAGGTGCCTCCAAGGGCATAGATTGTTGGGATATCCAGACAATCCATCCAGATCATCGGCTTATCGCCAGGATGGGAGTGCCCGTGCCATAACGTTTGGGGCGTGGTCAGGAAGTCTCCTTCCTCCATGAAAATCCGTTCGCCCTGCACGATGGAATAAGCGCCTTGGCCCTCAATAATGAACCGAAGCGCACTTTGCGTATGCCGATGGGAAGGGGCCGTTTCCCCGGGAAGAATAAGTTGGACAGCGGCATAAAGCGTCTGTGTCGTTGAAGCCCATCCCCAAGGCTGGCGGTTGGTCAGGCCGGGATTTTGCAAATAAATTGCCCGGCGTTCACCGCCGCGGTCCGGCGTGAAAATATCTTTGGCTTCCATCAATTTCTTATAAAGCGTTTCCCATTTCCAAAGATAGGCTTGCGCATGAGGCGCAGGCTGTTTATGCATTAAATCGGGTATCGCATTCCACAGCGGCCCAAGGTAATATTTTTCAATTTCTTTGTTAAAGTTTTGGACGGTTTCACTTTGAAAAAATTCGTTTTTTTCTGCCATACTTTGACCCTCACTTTCCTTTTGCGTCTTCGTACTGCCGCAGATTTCTTTTGATTTGTTTTAAATGCGTTTCCACGTGTTCGACCAGCAGGTGATCTACAATGAACGTCATCGGCTTGGTTCCGAATCTCGGGTTTCGGCTCGGGGATTCGACAGTTAAATCTTCGGCCGTCAGCGGACCGAGCACATCCCGTACTTTTGATTTCAAAGCGATAATGCCCTTCAATACTTCGTCCTTTGTTCGCTGTCCGGCTTGAGCGACCGCGTTTAACCTTCCTTCATGCTGCAAGCCTCGTCCCCATTCGATGCCGGGAGATGCAATGACCTGCGTCAGCTCATTCAGCCAATAAGGGGTGGCTTCTTCCACATGACAGAGAATCTCCATAACCGACCATGCGTCATCCGCAGGTTTAAAGCGGAGAATTTCTTCGTCGAGGTCTTGGGTAATCTCCACGATTTGATCGATGGATCGGTGAATAGACTGGATCCGGTCCTGCAATTCGCTCATGAGTTTATCCCTCCTGTACTTTTTTTACCCGGTTTTCGAGGACGCCGATGCGGTCGATTTCAACGCGCACCACATCACCGTCTTTGAGGAAGACTTGGGGATCACGCGCCACTCCGACACCGCCCGGAGTGCCGGTAAGGATGAGATCGCCGGGCTCAAGCGTCATCAGATTCGACAAAAACTCCACCAAATAGGGGACGGTAAATACCAGGTTGGCGGTATTCGAACGCTGGCGCTCTTCGCCATTGACGGTCAAGACCACCTCAAGCCCTGAAGGATCGCCCAATTCATCGGCTGTGATCAACCAGGGACCCAGCGGCAGGCTTCCTTCCACTGTTTTTCCCTGCAGCCATTGAAGTGTTCTTCTTTGAATATCCCGGTAGGTAACATCGTTAGCCACGGTATAACCGGCAACATAATTTAAAGCGTTGTCCCGGGAGACGTTTCTGGCGCGTTTACCGATAACAAAGGCGAATTCCGCCTCATAATCCAGCTGTTCCGAGACCGGAAAGAAAGGAATATCGTCCTGGGGACCAATGATGGTGTTGCTGAATTTGGCAAAGACAACAGGGTATGGAGGAAGCTCTCGGCCCATTTCTAAAATATGCTCCCGGTAGTTATGGCCGACACAAACGATTTTTCCCGGATTTAAAACGGGAGCTTCAATTTTAACGTCGGAGTATTCATATATGACGTTTCGTTCGAACGGCCCCGGGGATTGGAGAATGAATTGAACCGCTTTCTTCGCCAAGGAAAGGCTTTCATCTCCGCCCTGAAGAAATTCCACCATATTGGCCGGAATAAATGCTTCGGCAATTTGTTTTGCCCGAATAGAGCCATTGGCTTGCAGCATGAGTTCATAAGCGGTATTTAAATCAATCACTTTGCCGTCTTCAATACATCCGATTCGACTTTCTCCATGAATGCGATAATGGACTAAACGCACCATCCATCTCTCCTTTTTGTTCACAATTAGTAAATATTATTTATTAATATCGTACAATGTGAATATATCAAAAGTGCTTCCTTGTTGTAAAGACAAATTAAAAAATGTGAAACTTTCCGAAGAAAGCATTTACAAAAAAAATGATTTTAGGTATATTAACAGTGATCGAATAAATAATATTGAACTTGATTTACCAATAGTGAACAATAGGAGGTGCAAATCATGAATTCGGTTATTTTACTGTGACAGACTGCCGAGGACTGGCGAAGCGGCGGGTCTGGAGAAAGCCATCCTGTACTGAATTTTAGCTTGTGAGTAGAGGGGGAGAATACATTGCGTTCAATCGATATTAATCGGATGATTGATGAATCAAAATTTAACCGCTTTCATGGTCTTGTTTTGTTTTGGTGCGGTTTCATCATTGTTTTTGACGGATATGACCTTGTCGTATATGGTTCGGTTGTTCCTGTTTTAATGCAAGCCTGGGGGTTGACCCCTATTCAAGCCGGTTCGCTGGGAAGCTATGCTTTGTTCGGGATGCTGTTAGGGGCTTTAATTTTTGGTCCTCTGGCGGATAGGATCGGCCGTAAAAATGTCATTTTGTTCTGTATTGCACTCTTTAGCATCTTTACGGGGATCATCGGATGGGCCAAGACCCCCGCAGAATTCGGGATCTATCGATTTATAGCCGGCTTAGGCCTGGGCGGGGTGATGCCCAATACGGTTGCATTAATGACGGAATATTCACCCAAAAAGCTGAAGAGTACGCTCGTTTCGATTATGTTTAGCGGTTATTCCGTCGGGGGGATGCTTTCTGCAGGTCTGGGTATTCTATTAATTTCCCGGTTCGGCTGGGAAGCCGTTTTCTTTGTCGGAGCTCTCCCGTTATTTGCCCTGCCGTTTATGGTTAAGACGCTGCCTGATTCCCCCAGCTTTTTGCTGGCCAAAAATCAGACGGAAAAGCTTGGTGAAATCTTGTCTAAAATCAATCCGGAGTTTACTCCGCAAAAGGACGACAAATATGAAATGGTTATCCCGAAAAAAACAGGGATGCCGGTTATCACGCTGTTCGAGAATCGCCGTAGTTTAAGCACAATCATGTTCTGGATTTCGTTTTTCATGTGCTTGCTGATGATTTACGGATTGAATACATGGCTGCCTAAACTGATGGATAAAGCGGATTACCCGTTGGGGTCAAGCCTCATGTTCTTGTTTGTCTTAAATTTCGGAGCCATCTTTGGCGCGATATTCGGAGGATGGGCGGCCGATCGTTGGGGTTCAAAGAAAGTATTGATCGCGTTTTATTTGCTGGCAGCGGTTTCATTAACATTGCTCGGCTTTAAAGCCAACATGGTCGTATTGTTTGTTCTGGTGGCTATCGCCGGTGCAGCTACGATCGGGACACAAATTATTGCCAATGCTTATGTTTCTCAATATTATCCGGTTCATATGAGATCCACCGGTATCGGTTGGGCATTAGGGATAGGCCGGTTAGGCGCCATTGTCGGCCCGATGATGGGAGGGATTTTGCTGTCGCTGGATCTGCCGTTAATGCAAAATTTCATAGCCTTTGCTGTGCCCGGACTGATTGCCGCTTTGGCCATCTGGTTTGTTCAGGAAAAATATGCCGACATGCGCAGCACGGCAGTAGCGGAAGAACAAGTCAGTCCGCAATCGAAGAGTATTGACGCTATAGCTAAATAAAAATGGATAATAGCCGAAAATCAGTGGTTTATTGATGATTTCGGCTATTTTTGACCATTTTAATACGATTTTGAACAAATTTAAGATAAATAGTATTTACAAATGAAAAATCTGTTGGTAATATAAAAAGCGTAAACAATAAATAAATATTATTCACTAATCGTGAACAACGGGAGGTACTAATCATGAAACTTGGTTATTTTACTTTGACTGACAACCCGATTGAGTACGGCAGCACAAGGAAAGATGCGAACCAGATGATCAGGGATTTGGCCGAGCAATGCGTATACGCGGAGGAGCTCGGATTCGATTCCGTTTGGGTTCCGGAGCATCACTTTAGTGTGCTGGGAGTTCTGCCTTCACCATCCTTGTTCTTGGCCAACATCGCGGCAAGAACCAAAAAAATTACCTTGGCTCCTGCAACGGTGCTTTTGCCGGCGAGCCATCCGATTCGTATGGCTGAGGAATATGCATTGCTGGATCTCTTGAGCAACGGCAGAGCGATTTTCTCTGCAGGAAGAGGATACGACAAGCGTGAATACGATGTATTCGGCGCCGATTTCAACCAAAGCCGGGAAATCTTCTTTGAAGGGCTGGATATCATTAAAAAAGCGTGGACAGAGAAAGCGTTTTCTTATCAAGGGAAGTTCTATTCGTTCCCTGAAGTGGAGCTGACGCCAAGACCGGTGCAGGATCCGCATCCTCCGATCTATGTAGCGGCATTCAGCCGTCCTTCTTTGGAGAAAGCGGCCGAGATGGGAGAGAATGTGATCTTTGCCCCATTTGCCGCCAATATGGTGTTCGGAAGTCTGGAAGGAGCGGTTTCATCCTTTAAGGAGCTCTCCGAAAAGCACGGTTTTAAAGGCAAAGGCGCCCGCTGTTCGTATTTCATTAATGTGACCGAAACGAAGGAAGAGACGGAGAAGACGAAACAGCGTATGCTAAAATACTTCACCGGTCTGGTACCGGCCTTCCCGTCCGATCCGACGACGGCGCCTCCTCATATCCGTTATTTTGTGGATATCGTAGAGAAGCTGAAAAAGATGAAGACCGACGATTTGAGCGACAAGAGCATTATTGTAGGGGATCCGGAATATGTAACCGAGTGTCTGAAGAAATGCGAAGCGGCGGGTCTGGAGGAAGTCATCCTGTACTTTGACTTCGGCGGCCTGTCGCATGAAGATACCATGAAGTCTATGGAACGCTTTGCCAAGCATGTGCTGCCTCATTTTAATCAAAATGTCGTGAATGCTTAAAACGGATCAGCTTCCCTCTATTGTTGATATCATTTCCATAGGAGTGATATGATTCAAATAAATGAAACGCGGAGGGAAGGTTTAAAAGAGATGACGACGAACGACCTTAAAGGACACGGTATCCAATCCCTTGAATTGGGATTGGATATCTTGAAAAAAATTGCGGACCAGGACAAACCGCTCACGATTACGGAAATAGCCAATTTATGCGGAATGTCCAAAAGCAAGCTGCACCGGTATCTCACCAGCTTTTGCCGATGCGGTTTCCTGGCAAAGCAGGATGATTTACGCTATTCCCTTGGCACCGAATTGATTTTATTAGGATTAAAAACATCTGAAAAATTGGATGTAAAGGAAATTTCAGGACCGTATTTGACGGCCCTTAGAGAAAGATTAAATGAGACGGTCGCCCTTGCTATCTGGGGGGAGAACGGACCTTTCTTTCTCCGGTGGGAGGAGAGCAACCGGGCGGTTAATCTCGGCATTCGCGCCGGTTCTCAAGTCAGTGTTACGCGCAGTGCGCCTGGAAAGTTATTTGCCGCCTATCTGCCTCAGTCACGAACGCTGGAATTAGTTAAACGGGAACTGCCGAACGGCGAACTGGAGCAGGCGGCTTTCTATAATGAGATGGAAGAAGTCAAAAGAAAAGGATATGCCGTCACGCAAGGCACGTTAATTCCGGGAATTTCCGCGATCAGCTGCCCTGTATTTGGCCAAAACGGTGAAATCATAGCTGCGATTACGGTCGTCGGATTAATCGATACACTGGATGTTTCGGAAAATTCCGAAACGATCCCCATCATCAAGGAACAATGTTTATCGTTATCCCATTCTCTGGGGTATCAAAAAAAATTCAGTTACGTTTAACAGCCTGATTGTCCGGGGACCGGAGGAGTTTGGGGGGAAGGTTCAATCATGGGATTTACGTTAGATGCCGAGAAGGTCATTCATCTGCCTGATTTAAACTTTGTTCAATTTTGTCAAAAAACATATGGTTTGAATCGCGGAGTCTATAATACGGTGGATTCCTGGTTTTATCAAAAGGGAGCTACAGATATAGCGGATCGAAGAAAACGGATTATCCATTTTTTGGACTGTGTTCATCATCCGGTTGAAAACGGAAGACTGAAATTCGGCCATGGCGGACTGGCCTCATGTTTAACCCTTTATTGGGAAAACTATGCTTAAAGGACAGCATGAAAAACGCCAAGACGAGGACTGCCATTTCCGAGAGCAAGCCAAGCCTGACTGATTCACATATTACCATCACATGATTTTTAAAAATGGATAGGGGATGGCATGATGACAACGACAGAATTTGATTTCACTCAAATTTTTGCCGATGAGCGTTTGGGGTTTCTATCTACGATCCATAAAGAATCGGGAGCGATTCAAAAAAATGCCGTCTCCTGGATTTATGGCTATAAACCGAAAGTCCTTCGCGTAGCCGTTTCCACCAAATCGGACATCGTCAGCAATATCGAGTCGAACGCCAATGTAAATTTCTCCTTTTTTTACAACAAATCGATCGTATCCTTCCAAAACAAAGCCAGGATCTTGACCAAAAAAATGCCGGGCGTTCCGTTTCCGTTGACCCTTATTGAATTGTCAACCGATGAACTGCACGACATTATGTTCTATGGAGCGGAAATAGCTCAAGAGCCGGTGTATAAGAAAACCTATAACATAGAGGCCGCTAAAAAATTGGATAAGCAGGTATATGCATCTATGGCATTAAGCGAGGAAGAAATGGAAGCGGCAAAAGAATAAATCCGACTAGGCTCGCGCTGCTGCCGATGAATAGGGCGGCACAGCAAGAAAGCCCTGCACTCTTTAGAGAGTGCAGGGCTTTCTTAGGTTCAGCGGACTCCGCTTATATCATATCGTAGCCGATAAAGGCTTCGCGAACGCGGCTCCAAAACGGGAACGGGCGAAACCTGGCGAACTTCACCTTCCTGCCTGCCGCTACCATGCTGCGAATCGAAATGATGTCGTTGCGCTGCATGTATACGTGGTCAAGAGACAGCAGAATGTTCTGATTCGCCCTCGGATAGATGTCGCAGTGGTGATGCTTCGGCAGCAGAATCGGCGAGCCTAACGTACGGTATACGCGGTTGTTGATCGATGCGATCTCCGCAATTTGAATGGCATCCAGAGACGGATGGACGATGGCTCCGCCCAGGCTCTTGTTGTAAGCTGTGCTTCCGGAGGGCGTCGAAATACAAATGCCGTCGCCGCGGAACGTCTCGAGCAACTCGTCGTTGATGTGAAGCTGTGCGACGAGCGTGGCATCGACGCCCTTCAGCGTGAATTCATTCAGTGCCAGTTCGGTTTCAATCCCGTGCGGCGTCGTGATTTGGATCTCCACAAGCGGATATTTGACTACCCTCAGATCATTCTGCCTGCTGCTTTCGCCCATCAGCTGCGCGAGCAGTTCCACTTCATCCGGCTTCCAATCGGCGAAGAAACCGAGCCGCCCGGTATGAATGCCGACAAAGGAAATGTGATCCAGCTGATCCTTATAGCGGTGAAAGGCTTGCAGCAGCGTTCCGTCTCCTCCGATGGACAGAACAATGTCGGGGGCCGTCTCTTCGTGAACGAGACCGAACTGTTGAATCAGTTCATGGAACGAATGCATCAATTGGATGGATATTTCATCGCCGCGATGAACCACATTGTATTTCAAACGGTTGTCCTCCTATATCTGTACGCTTCGTTATGCTCAGCCGTCCGAAGCGCTGCAATACTCTTCAATCCATATCGCCGTGCTTTCCGGCATTTGGTTAAACCTGACCGCAACCCGGTATGCGTCGCTGCCGAAAGGAGCGATACGAATAACTTCGGCATGGAGCGTGAGTTTCTGGGCAAGTCCGGGCAGCACAAAAGATAACTCCAATTCCAATGGAGAAAATAGACGGGTCGAGGTCATGAATGACACGCCGCCCGCGGACAGATCCAGGATTTGCCCGGTAAAAAATGCATTTCCCTGATGCGTTCTCTGCCCCCGCACGCCTATAATCCGACAGGTTAACGGTGTACGCACCTGAGGCACGATTCGCTTATATTGGCGCTGCTCTGCTTTAAGAAGCTGCGGCGGAGCTGTAAGCGTCAATGTACAAAGGCATCGTTTCGTTTCCAAATGGAGCAGGTCAACGAGGGCATAATACAGAATCCCCCGCTTAAAAAATGAAAATTCGATGAAATACACATGATGCAGCTTCTCCAAAGGGTGGATCGCCATCGTTTCCAGAGTGACGGTCATTTGCTCGCCGTCCGCTTTCGAGAGTGTGAAGCTGTCCTCATAGCAAAAGGGCAGGCCCTCCTTGGTTTCGCCGACAATGATGAGGCGGCAGCTTGCAGGGATAACGACCGTCCCGCATGCCAATGCTTGGTTCCAATGCATATGCGACACCTACCGGAAATGGTTTTCGACACCCCTTTTGTATCTGTGTAACTACATCATAATCAATAATGGAAAAGAAAACAATGCCAAGACCGCAGGCGGCTACGGTATGAGTCCTCTGCGATTATGTTATGATATGGAAAGGATGCCTTAAGAGGAGCTGATCCGATGATTCATACGTTTGCCGTCACTCACCAATCTGCGATCGAGCAGGATTTGGAGCTGGAAAGATTGCACAGCCCTGAAATCCGCTGGTATTGGGTTGATTTTGATTGTCCTACAAGCGAAGAAGCTGCGTTATTGGATACATTTTTCCACTTTCATCCGCTTGCGATAGAGGATTGTATGCAGTTTCTGCAAAGACCCAAGCTTGATCACTATGAGGATCATCATTTTTTTGTTCTGCATACGATTAATCCCGTGACGTTGGATTCAGACGAGGTAGACCTGTTTCTGGGCAGAAACTATATCGTTACGTACCATTCCAAGCCTCAATCCGAGCTGGAGGATTTCCGCGGCAAGCTGCTGTCGGACCCTAAATATTTGGAGAATGGGCCGGTGTACGCTTCCCATCTGCTGATAGACAAAATTGTAGACCAATATTTTCCAAGCGTATATCATCTGGAGGACAGCCTGAATGAACTGGAAGACAGCTCTCGGGGCGTTTGGTCTGAAAAAGTAATGGACAGGGTGTTTGAAATCCGATCGGACCTGCTAAAGCTGAGGAAGACGATTTTTCCGATGCGCGATTTGCTGTACCGGATTATTTATTCGGAAAAAATCGAAGGCGTGAAGCAGCATGCCGCTTATTTTCAAGATATTCACGACCATCTGTTGAAGCTGTCGGATATGGTGGAGGCGAACCGCGATTTGACTTCGGACATCAGGGACAGCTTTATTTCCATCAACTCTTATCGGATGAACACCATTATGAAAACGCTGACCGTCATCACCACCATTTTCATGCCGCTAACGTTTATTGCCGGCATTTACGGGATGAACTTTCGCTATATGCCTGAGCTGGAGTGGAGCTTCGGATATTTCGCCGTATTATTCATCATGTTCTCGATCGGACTCGGAATGTTTTGGTGGTTTAAAGTGAAGGGATGGTTCAAATGAGCAAGGGCCTTGCGCAGGCGTTCAACCGGACATCTGCAGCAAGGCCCTTTGGACCTTAAAACTTAGTCACGAACGGCACCTCGAAACGGCGGGCGAAATTGGCGCTGACCGGAAGCACGCGGATGCTGAAATGCGGACCGTGCTTCAAATGTGAAGGAATCATGGCGCGGTAGACCACGGCGCCGTCGCCAAGCTGCCGCGCAGGCTCCATAGGTACGACGACCTGGTGCCAGCCGTCGGGTCTCTCTTCGTAGTGGATGAGCTCGATAGCGGTATCCTGGTACCAGATGGGGCCGAATCGGACCGTGGCCGTAACTTCTTTGAGCGGAGCCGTCGAGGTTGTCCCCGAGGGAGAGTTCAAGGTCCGCGGAGGCGTATCATTCACCTCGAGGACACGGACATGGTGCCAAGATTGATGAATGAACTTCTTGTAATCGGCCACCTTGGTCGCTTCGGCATAATCATTGTCCGCAAAAAGCTGCGTTCTCTGCAGTGAGGGAATATAGGTTTCATTCACGTAATCCATCACCATGCGGTCCGTGTTGTACACAGGGGCCAGAGTACGAATGGAGCGCTTCATCCGGGCGACCCATTGAGCGGGCAGGGGACCTTGCTGATAATAGAGCGGCACGATCTCCTGCTCCAGCAGCCGATAGATCGATTCCGTGTTCTCCCGGTCTTGAGTCCACGGGTCGGCGTGATCATGGTTTTCGATGCTCCATCCGTTCGTGCCGTCATACCCTTCCTCCCACCAGCCATCCGGCACACTGAAGTTGATGACCCCGTTCATTGCCGCCTTCTGGCCGCTGGTGCCGCTCGCTTCGTACGGCCGGCGCGGATTATTGAGCCAGACGTCTACGCCCTGGATCAGGCTTTGCGCCAAGCTCATATCATAATTTTCGAGAAGAATGATTTTGCCGCGGAACGATTCCATCCGGGATACCCTGTAAATTTCACGAATCATCTCTTGGCCGGAGTGATCGGCCGGATGCGCTTTTCCCGCAAATAGGAACTGTACGGGCCGGTCCGGATGATTGACAAGCCGATTCAGCCGGTCCAGATCCGTAAAGATCAGTGTGGCCCGTTTGTAAGTGGCAAAGCGTCTTGCGAACCCGATCGTAAGAGCCTCCGGAGACAAGAAGGTTTGAACCGCCTCTATTTTCTCGGACGGCATTCCGTTTCGGCGCAACTGCTCGCGGAGGTTGGCGTGTACGTGTGCAAACAAACGTTTTTTCAGTGTCAGGTGGACCGACCATAAGGACTCCTCCGGAATGGAATCGATCGATTTCCACACCTCCTTGTCCGTGTGTCGGGAAATCCATGTTTCCGGGAGAAACCGGCTGTACAGCTCCTTAAGCTCGGGAGCGAGCCAAGTCTGGAGGTGAACGCCGTTCGTAATATGCCCGATCGGCACTTCATGCACATCAATGTTCCCGTGAAACGCGCGGAACATATCGCGCGAGACATGGCCGTGCAGCTTGCTGACGCCATTGCGGAGAGCCGCCGTGTTCATGGCCAGATAGGTCATGTTGAACAATTGCTTGTGAACATCCCATCCGAGCTCCGTCAAAGCCGCCTTGGCGTGCGGGTATTCCGCAAACAAACGGCTGAAGTAATATTCGAACATCGGTAAGGGGAAAGCGTCATGCCCGGCTGGAACCGGGGTATGGGTCGTAAAAATGGTGCTTGCGCGAACAACCTCGAGCGCAACATGGAACGGCAGCCCGTTATCCAGCTGCTCTTTCAACCGCTCAAAAGACAAAAAGGCGGCATGGCCTTCGTTAATGTGATACGTACCCGCAGCTATGCCCAGAGCTCTCAGCGCCTTCACGCCGCCTACGCCAAGCAGAATCTCCTGCGCGATGCGGACATCCTGGTTGCCGCCGTATAATTGCGAGGTCAGCTCCCGGTCCCAGGAGCTGTTGTCCTCCAAATCCGCATCAAGCAAAAAGACAGGCACCCGGCCCACCTGAACCTGCCATACTTTCAGCCGCACGGTGCGGTCCGCCATAGGCAAGGACACATAGAGTTCCTCCGGCGTCCGTTCGGCAGGGGGATTGGACTGAACCGGCGCCAAGGCCGGAACGATAGGCAGCCGGCTGACATGGCAGGCGGCGCTCTCGGCAAGCTGTCTGCCCTGGGCATCGAATTTTTGACGGAAATAGCCCTTTTTATATAAGAGTCCGATGCCCACAAGAGGAACGCCGAGATCGCTGGCCGATTTGCAGTGATCGCCCGCCAGTATACCAAGACCGCCCGAATAAATCGGCAGGGATTCGCAGAAGCCGAATTCGGCCGAAAAATAAGCGATGGTCTTTTGCGCATATTCGGGGCAGCGCTGCTCGAACCATGTGGGGGTACGGAAATAATGGTCGTATTGTTCCATCACCGTCCCGTACTTGTTCAGAAATTCACCGTTATGCGCGAGCGCATCGAGCACGGGCCTTTGGACCTCCATCAGCAAGCGGACAGGATTGTGTCCAGAATGCTCCCACAGCTCCGGATCAATCGCAGAGAACAGCGACTTGGCGCTGTCATTCCAACTGAACCATACGTTGCAGGCCAACTCCGACAATCGGTTGATGGCGGGAGGCAGTTCAATGCTTTTCGAATGAAACTTGGTATGCATGGTTTCACCTCTAACCAAAATTTTCACAAATTCAACAGATCAAGCAGCCCGGGCTTCGGTGTTCCTCCGGTTTCTAATGATTACATTCTCTTTATGAATCGTTTTCCTATGAAGCAACCAAAGGACAGCAGAAGCAGAAGGCCCAGTACCGAGGTGAACGTCAGAGCCGCGGCAGGCAGCGTGTGCTGCAGCAGCGTAGTCAAGGGACGCGTAACATCAGGTAAGGGGATAAAGGCGGTCAGGTTCGCGCGGTCCGGCCCCAGCGGCTTCCAAAGCACAATCACAAGCACGGCGGCCATCAGGCCGTGGATAAACCGGGCAACGATAAAAGGTATGTAGCGAAGGTCGGTATGATGCAGGATACTGACAATTTGTGCGTGAACGGAAAGACCTGCCCAAGATAAAACCCATGCGGCGATGGCGGTTTGGAACATCAACGGGATGTTTTCTGCGGCCCCGGCCGATTTGGCGCCCAGGGTCACCTCGAAAAATCCATTGACGACAGCCTGGGAAAGGGTCGGGGGCATGCCGAATAATTGAAGCACGGAGTCGATCGCGGCATAAAAGAAGACCATTACATGAGATGAAGTCATCACCTCCATGACGACGGAGAAAAAAACGACCAGACCGCCGACGACAAACATAAGCTTTAACCCGGAGTAGATCGCCTGCTGCAGCATGACTCCCAAAGAGCGTCCGTCCATGAGCCGGGCGTGATGCATGGCCTCAAAGGCACGGCGCAAAATACCGGTCCGGGACTTCTGAACGGAATATCCCGCACTTAAAGCGCTCGATTGACTTGGATTACCCGATGAAGGCTTGCCGTGAAACCGCATCAGCAGGCCGATCAGAATGGCGGAGCCGTAATGCGCGGCGGCAAGTACGGTTGCCAGCGCCGCATTGTGAAAGAAGCCGACCGATACGGCACCGATCAGGAAAATCGGATCGGACGACGTCGTGAAGGCTACGAGCCGTTCACCTTCCTCCCGGTTGACAAGCCGCTGTTCCCACAGCTGGGAGGTCAGTCGTGCTCCGATCGGATAACCGGAGGCAAAGCCCATCGCCATCACAAAGCCGCCGATGCCCGGCACGCGGAACAGAGGCTGCATCAACGGATCCAAAAGGGTGCCGAAAAAATGAACCATGCCTACACCGAGCATGATTTCGGAAATGACGAAGAAAGGAAACAGCGCCGGGAACAGCACATCCCACCAGATGGCTATGCCCCTTAGCGACGCATGAAAGGATTCGGCCGGAAAAGCCAGCATCAAGCAGGCAAGCATAGCGGCGAGAAGCGCCGCCGCGATCATCAAAGAGTCTTTGGTACGCATCGGTCCCCACCTCCTGTTCTGTAAAAAGCTTGTCATTCTGATATATGAAGGGGTGTGTGGAGACATGCCCGCCCGTTATACTGAATTTTCGGAAATGTTCAAGAAAGCGGATATAAGGTGCTGAATTGTACGGCATCCTATGGTACAATAGTACCTATATGAGAATAGGAGTGATCCTTATGTCGGGTGTAATTGCTGGAATTCTCGTATGCGCTTTTGTTTTCGTCATAAGGGAATCGCTGATGTCTTCCGGTGAAGAGGATGTATAGCATGTACCCATGTCCATATGTATAGGGTTTTGGCCAGTATCCGATGCTAAGGCTTATGCATTAGCATCTTTTTTTGCTACATGGATTATGGTTCGCGTCCTTGCAGGATTGCGCAGTTTATTGATTACGGGGAGGCGTTCGCTGATGTCCGAGTTCTATGAAGCGATGGGAGGGGCGGATGGGATCCGGAAGCTGGTGGAGGCGTTCTATCCGAAGGTTCAGGAGCATCCGCTGCTTGCCCCTTTGTTTCCGGAAGATATTGCTCCGGTGATGGAGAAGCAATATATGTTTTTGACGCAGTTTTTCGGAGGACCTCCGTTGTTTTCCGAACAATATGGACATCCGATGATGCGGGCAAGGCACATGGCCTTCCCCATTACGCCCGAGCGGGCTGAAGCCTGGCTCGGCTGCATGAAAAAAGCGCTTCAGGAAACCGGATGGGAGCCGGATCTGCAGATGGCCGTGCTGGAGAGGCTGAAGGGGCCCGCTTTTCATTTTATCAACAGCTCAAGTAATTGAAGGAAGGGTATTTGTCCATGGTCGAACCGTTATTTCAAGTGAAAGTGGCTTGTCCCCATTGTGAAACGCATTTTCATACTTCTCGCGTCCGTCCGAGCTTTAAGAAGGCAGCCGGCACGGATACGGATTTTGGCGTACGCTATAAAGGCATCAATCCGAATTTTTACGTGGTCCGGATCTGTCCCCAATGCGGCTTCGCCAGCACGGAGAACTCGAAGGACCGGTTGTCGCCCGCCCAAAAAAAGGCGTTCCAAGAGAAGGTGGCCGCACAATGGAGCTACAAGGATTACGGCGGCGTTCGAACATGGAGTGAAGCTTTATACAGCTTCAAGCTTGCCCTTCTTTGCGCTCAAACGGTGGGTGAACAGGGAAGAGTAACCGCAGGGCTGCTGCACCACATCGTTTGGCTGTATCGCGAGAAGGGTGACGAAGAGCAGGAGAAGCGGTTTCTTCAATATGCGCTTGCGGAATATACCCGCGCATTCGAGACGGAAGCGGGAGAGATGAATAACGCCCGGCTGATGTACTTGTTGGGGGAACTAAACCGGCGTTTGAAAAATTATCAGGAGGCTGTGAAGTGGTTTGGCCGCGTCATTAACGACAAGAGTATTATGGATGCGGCGATGATTCATGCCTGCCGTGAGCAGTGGGCGGTTACCCGTGAGAACATGCTGGCGGATCAGGTGGAGTTCGATATCGAAGAAGTTCAGGAAAAATAGAGGCCCGAAAAAGCTTAAAGCTCCCGCATGACCATGGTCTGTCGGAGCTTTAAGCTTTTTATTCTTTTCCCTCGCAAGAAAAGCGGGAATGCGGTTCAGCTGTTTCGGCGAAGCGGGCGGTCCGCCAGCAGGTAGTCCTGGTCGGCATCAACCAGAGTCAATTTGTTTCGGCAGCACGGGAAGACGAGCAGTTTTTTTACCCCTTCCCGAAGTTCCGCCAGGTCTTTCGCTTTGAGTTTCAGCAGCACGTTGGCGGCCTGGCAGAAGGGGCAGCTTTGTACATATACGTCTTGTCCGATCCGATCATAAGGCCAGGTATGGGCAAATGGAATCATGGGCTACTCCGAGGTCGGACGGCCGGATTCCGGCGCATCGTTCTTTGCTGCGGATTCGTCCGGTTTTTTCTTGGCCAGCTCAGCCAGCTTTTGCATCAAAATGTGTTGGGGCATATGCATTAAATGCTCGATCGGAACGTTCAGTTCCTTGGCCAGTCTCTGGGCAGTCTCCGGAGAAATGGGAAGTGGTCTCATACAGCGGCACCCTCCAGTCTAAAGATCTTTAGACTCCATTTAATCATATTCGCGGCCTGCAATTCAACTGAAAAATAGGGCATCCGCACATTTGGGCCTGAGCCTGAATTATGGTTTAATGGAAAGGAATACATAAAATACGAAAGGTGAGGTGTTGCCCTATGCGGAGTCCATTGCCACAAACATGGGACTTGAATCGTTTTTTTGAGGGAGGAAGCCATTCTCAGGCTTTTGTGCAGTTTTTGGAAGGGCTTCGTGCGGATATTGCCGCCTTGGAGCAGGAGCTCGGCAGGCTGGCGTCCGGCCAGGCGTCGAATTTGGCAGCATCGCTGCCGTCAGTAGCCGGGCTGCTGCAAAAGGCTCTGCTTAAAATCCGCGAGGCGGATTCATTCACAGCTTGTTTGGCTGCGGAAAATCAGAACGACAAGCAGGCGGTTATTCTGGCGGGACAGGTCAGAACTATCGGTGCTGCCTATGCTTCCGCCAGTACACGGTTCGACGACCTGTTGACCCGAATCGGGAGCGTGGAGTGGAAAGCGCTGCTGCAGCGCCCGGAGCTTCAGGGTATTGCCTATCCTCTTGAGGAGCGTAGGGCATTGGCGGCAGAAAAGCTTCCGCCGGAGCAGGAAGCATTGGTTAACGAATTGGCCGTCGACGGATATCATGGCTGGGGGGAGCTGTACAATACGACCGTCAGCAAGTTCCGTGTACCGTTCGAGGAGAACGGCGCCGTCGTCGAGCTGTCTGCAGGCCAAGCCGCCAATAAGATGCACAGCCCGGACCGCGCCGTCAGGGAGAGGCTTTTCCATAGCTGGGAGGAAAGATGGGCGGAGCATGCCGATTACTGCGCCGATGCGCTCAACCATCTGGGAGGCTTCCGCATCAAGCTGTACGAGCGCCGCGGCTGGGACTCGATTCTTAAAGAGCCTCTCGCCATTAACCGGATGTCGAAAGAAACGCTGGATGCGATGTGGGGGGTTATAGAAGGCGGCAAAGACGTTTTTGTCCGCTATCTGGAACGGAAAGCGAAGCTGTTCGGCGTTCGGAAGCTGAGCTGGCACGATGTCGACGCACCGGTCGGGCAGGGAAGCATCCATTATAGCTATGATGAGGGCGCACAGCTGATTGTGGAGCAGTTCCACCGCTTTAGTCCGAAAATGGCCGATTTTGCCGTCAAGGCATTCGAGAACGGGTGGATTGAAGCGGAGGACCGTCCAGGCAAACGGCCCGGCGGATTTTGCACCTCGTTCCCGATCCATAAGGAGACGCGCATTTTTATGACTTATGCGGGTACGGCATCGAACGTGTCGACGCTGGCCCATGAGTTGGGTCACGGTTATCATCAGCATGTGATGAACGATTTGCCCGCGTTGGCCCAGGAATACGCCATGAACGTGGCGGAGACGGCGTCTACGTTCGCAGAGATGGTCGTGTCCGATGCGGCGGTAAAAGCGGCAGAGACGGAAGAAACGCGGCTGACCCTGCTCGAAGACAAGATTCAGCGTTCCGTCGCATTTTATATGAACATTCATGCGCGTTTTCTGTTCGAAACCGCGTTCTATGAAGAACGGCGCAAAGGGCTTGTCGGCATGGACCGCCTGAACGAGCTGATGCTTTCGGCGCAAAAAACGGCATTCCGTGATGCGCTAGACCAATACCACCCGCACTTCTGGGCGTCAAAACTGCATTTTTATATTACGGAAGTGCCTTTCTACAATTTCCCATACACGTTCGGTTATATGTTCAGCACCGGCCTGTATGCGGAAGCGCTCCGCCGCGGAGCCGCTTTTGAGGACCAATATGTAGCGCTTCTCCGCGATACCGGCCGCATGACCGTTGAAGAATTGGCGCATAAGCACCTTGGCGTTGATCTGCGGAAGCCGGACTTCTGGCAGCAGGCCATGGACCTCTCCGTCGCCGATGTGCAGGAATTTCTGCGGTTGACCGAGTAGGGGGAATTTCCAAGGGTTATCTATGTACACAAAGAAGCAGAACCAGCAGGTTGAGGGTTCTGCTTCTTTGGCGTTATGTTATCCATCGTCAATGATGGGGTTGATGGAGGGGAGTCGTTATACCGCTGTTAAAAAAAATATATGATTTTACAAAAAAATATATTGTTGTATGGACAAGTGTGTGATATATTATTCTCATAAATAATATATTATTTTTAAAATTATATATGATTTTTATATTTGTAAAAAAGCTATGAGGAGAGCACAATGGCCCAAACATACAGAACCAAGAGGGAAAAAGTTTATTTAAGTTTACAGGATAAAATCATCAAAGGAGTCCTTCGTCCCGGCACAAGATTAATTATTTCTAATTTGGCCAAACAATTTGACGTGAGCGAGATCCCTGTAAGAGAAGCGATCCAAACACTTGCACATGAAGGGTATGTGTCCATAACCCCACATTCAGGTGCGACAGTAAGCAGTATGTCGGAAGACGATATACGCCAAATTTTTGAAATCAGAATCAATCTGGAAAGCTTGGCATCACGATTGGCAGTGGATCATCTTTCCAATTCACATATTAAAACACTGTATCAAATGATAGAAGATTCAAAGAACTTTTTACACAATCAGGATTTACAAGGGTATGGGGAGTTTAATCGCGCCTTTCACGATTGTATATACCAACATGCCAATAATCAGCGTCTATTTACGATGATCAGTGAATTATGGGATTTCTCTACACGATATCCGGCCTTTTTCAGCAGTCTGCAGGATATTGAAAATTCCATCCGGGAGCACAAAGAAATTGTCGACGCACTCAACGATAAAAACGCAGACTTAGTAGAGAAATTAATGAGGGATCATACAAGAGATGTCTATCATAAAATCATCCGATTGGTCCAACAAGAGAATAATGAGTAAAAGGTTTAATCTTCATTAAACCTTTTACTCAGGATGAATGATGGCCAAACCAATACGAGAAAATGAAACCGCTTTATTTTTCTAATTTCTTACATATTTAAATTTCAACAGATTGAATTTTTATTGTTTAGTAACTGAAGGGGGTGGTAAGCAACCACAGGGTGCTTTTATCACGCGTGAACTTAAGATGGGTGGCTATTTCCACCAGTAAAAGTGACTACACTAATGGAAAGAGGTATGAAAATGAAAATTACAGAAGTATCGACTTATATTCTGAGGACCAAAATGGACAAGCCTTTTACTTCGGCAAGGGGCTGGTGGTATAAGACCAAAAACGCCATGCTGGTGAAAGTCACGACGGACGAGGGCATTGAAGGTTGGGGTGAAGCCTATGGTCCCGCCGAGATAACAAAATCAGTTGTCGATACGTTGCTAGCACCGACCGTCGTGGGGGGCAACCCGTTTGATACGGATATTTTATGGGAGAAAATGTATCAACGGGTAGAGGATTACGATCCGCAAGGCTTCGGTGTTGCAGGAATCAGCGCAATTGATATTGCGCTCTGGGACATTATGGGTAAAGCGCTGAAGCGTCCGGTATATGAGCTTTTGGGTGGAGCTCACCGCAAAAGCTTCCGGGCCTATGCCACGGGATTATACTTTATGTCGGAGGAGGGAGACTTTACAACCCCGTCGATTGAAGAAGCACTGGCTTATCAAGAACAAGGTTTTACCGGCGTCAAAATGAAGATTGCCCTTCCTCCAAAGGAAGAGATCAAACGTGTCGAACGGGTACGAAAGGCACTTAGTGAAGAAATTGAACTCATGGTCGATGCCAATCATGGCTATAATCTCACGAACGCTCTTCTTCTTGGTAAGGAATTCGAACAAATGGGTCTTGCGTGGTTTGAAGAGCCTGTTTCTCCACACGATTTAAATGCCTATAGCGATCTTCGAAGCAAGCTTTGTATTCCGTTGGCTGGTGGGGAAAATGCATTTACTCGTTATGCGTTTAAAGAGATAATCGAAAAACGCGCCATGGATATTATTCAGCCTGACGTTTGTTGTGCTGGAGGCATAACAGAGACCAAGAAAATAGCTCATATTGCAGAGGCATTCGGTATTAGCGTGATCCCGCATGTATGGGGTTCGGCCGTAGGTCTGCATGCAGCTCTGCATGTTATGGCCGCCTTGCCTCCAGCTCCTCATACGTGGCGTCCTGTGCCCATGTGGATGGAATATGAGCAAACTGAAAATCCGTTTAGAGATCACCTGGTCAATGAACCTGTAGTACATGATAAAGGGTATGTCAGCGTTCCTGAAGGACCTGGGCTTGGTTTTACAATCAATGAAGACATCATTAACCGCTACCGGATTGCGTAGGAGGCCGCTTATGATCATTAAGGCTCAAGTCTTAAGAAATTTTTACGCTAGTCTTCTTAGGGCTGTAGGAACCTCGTCAGAAGATGCCGAAATTACCTCCGATGCGCTTATTGATGCCGATCTTCATGGCCTTGAAACTCATGGCGCGTTAAGAATTCCTCCATACATCCGAATTGCTCGGGAGGGTGTGTTGGATGCTTCCGGAAAACCGGCGCTTGAATGGAGAAAAGGTGCGGTTTCATTGATTAACGGTAATAATGGGTGGGGTCAGCCAGCCGCTTTTATGGCGGTAAATGAGGTGATTTCCCATGCCAAAACGCATTTTGTCGGTGCAGCCGGGATCAAAAATACTAACCATATTGGAACATGCTCGTATTATGCAAAAATGTTGGCACGTGCGGGACTAGTCGGTTTTGTAACGACCAATTCACCGCCTAATATGCCCCCATGGGGCGGAAGCGAGCCAATTTTAGGCACGAATCCGATCTGTTTTAGCGCTCCGACCCCAGATGGTAAGGTTATCGTTATCGATATGGCAACATCGGTTGTGGCCAAAGGGAAAATATTGCTTGCTGCTGAACGGGGTGAAAGTATACCGGAAGGATGGGCACTTGATAAAAACGGCAAGCCAACGACAAGTCCAAAGGAAGCTTTGGAAGGCTCTCAACTTCCAGTCGGCGGACCAAAAGGTTATGGACTCGCACTATTTGCCGAAATTTTTTCAGGCGTTCTTACCGGAGCGAACATAGGAACCAACCTTCACAGCATGTATGATAAAATACTAAATCCGTCTGGTGTCGGGGCTTTTATGTTCGCCATCGATATCTCACCTTTCGGAATAGAGCAAGTGAATGCAAAGATGGAGCAATTGATTGGGATGGTCCTTGGTTCAGAGCTTGCCGAAGGATACCAAAGGATATATCTTCCCGGGGAAAACTCAAGCGAGATCGCGGAGGAACGGAAAGTCAAAGGCATTCCGATGAGTCCGTCCATTCTTGAAAAAATGAATCAAGTTGCCCAGGAACTAGGCGTAAATCCATTAAAGCCAGATGAAGGAGGGGCGTAACGTGTTTCAAGCGTTACAACTGCATGAAAAAGATAATGTTGCCGTTGCCGTAATTGATTGCCAAGGGAGCCTAACTATAACCGTTCAGCCTCCGTCAAATCAGCCGTTTTTCACCATTACAACCATAGAAGATATCCCATTTGGTCATAAAATCGCACTGCAGGAAATAAATAAAGGTGACATTATTACAAAATACGGCCGACCGATCGGACGATCAACAGCCCCTATTAAGATAGGTGGTCTTGTTGGGGTGCATAATATTGAAGGACTTCGCGGACGCGGAGATTTACAAGCTGCCGGAGGTGAGCGGCAATGGAGTTTCTAGGATTTGTTCGTCCGGGGGACGAGGCAGGGATTCGCAACTACGTCCTTGTTATCCCATCCAGCCGTCTTGTTAATATTGCGGCAACCCGGATAACACAGTATGTTGCCGGCACGAAGACCATCATGACGGGTGGAGAAAATGGCCGACACAAAAAAGATCGCGAAAGACTCAGCAGACTTTACATTGGATTAGCAAAAAATGCAAACGTTTTCGCAACCATTGTACTCGGAGCAAGGAAAAACTTCGGTTACGCAGAATTGGAGCCGTATACCATTGCTCACGAAATCGCCAAAAGCGGTAAACCGGTTGAAGTGCTGACGGTTGAAAAATCAGGAGGTCTTGAACGTCTTGTCGAGGATGGAATTGACTTGGCTCGCCGTTTTGTCCATGGAGCTTCGATGGTTAAACGGGAGGCTGTCCCCATCGGAAAACTCGCGATCGGTGTGAAGTGCGGATTATCGGATGCGACAAGTGGAATAAGCGGTAACCCCTCTTTTGGTAAAGCTGCGGATCTTCTCATTGCCTCCGGCGGCACGGCTATATTTTCAGAAACGGTGGAAATCATTGGCGCGGAACTCGATGTTGCTGAACGCTGTGTAAACGAGCGTGATGCCAAACGACTGCTTGAAATGGTAAATGAGGTGGAGGAAGCGGCAAGATCTACCGGGGAAGATATCCGTACGATTAACCCTTTGCCGTCAAACATTGAAGCCGGTCTTAGCACAATCGAGGAAAAGTCGTTGGGAGCCATACAAAAAACGGGAACGATGCCTATCCAGGAGGTCCTGGAATATGCGGCACGTCCGACTAAAAAGGGTCTGCATTTTATGGATGGCTGGATGTCTTCCTTCTCGCTGCCTATGAGCCTCGCCGCAGCAGGCTGCCAGCTTACTATTTATCAGCTAGGAGGTGAAGATCTTCCATCGTATGATCCGCCTATGCTGGCTACGAATACGGGGGTTGTGGCTCCGCTCATGATGATCACAGGTAACCCTCGTACGGCAAGTAAAGCATGGCGTAGTATAGATTTTTCGTCGGGCGCCATTATCACAGGTGAATCGACGATTGAAGCGTCAGGAGAAGCATTATTTCAAAAAATACAAAGCATCGCCTCCGGAGAACTCACCAAGGGAGAGACTATCCGCTATACAGATCCTTTAGAACCTTACTTCTTGGGGCCGGTATTTTAATGATGGAGGTTTCAACATGAAGTTGGTTACGTTTGGTACTAGAGATAACAAGCATCATATTGGCGTGCTTAAGGATAACTCCAGTGTAATCGATATAAGGATGGCCTCAAACGATTTGGGAATCCCCCTTTCATTTGAAAGCATTATTCATATTCTTGAAGATCCGGAAGGGTTGGAGAAGGTTCAAAGGGTTATAGACGCTGCCGGGAAACATGCGGGGCCGTGGTATCGATCTTTAAACGATATAAAGCTTACTGCTCCTATTCCGCGCCCTGGGAAAATCCTTGGAGTCGCTTTGAACTATCATGATTTTTGTGTACGAGGAAAACTCGACACCCCAACAGCGCTTAAAGTATTTATGAAGGCACATAGCACCGTTGTCGGTCCGAATGATGCGGTACATGTTCCTCTGGAGAGAAAAGTTACTTATGAAGGAGAACTGGGTGTTGTTATCGGTAAGACCGGAAAACATGTTGCTTCCGCCGATGCTTGGGATCATGTTGCCGGATACCTGATCGTCAACGACTTTACAGCAAACGATTATATCAAAGAAGACGTTCAGCTTATGCGGGGTAAAAATCTTGATACGTTTTGTCCTATGGGCCCCTTCTTGGTTACTAAAGAAGAGATTGCCGATCCTGGCGCGCTCGCCATAAAGACGGAAGTTAACGGCATCGTCAGGCAAAACTCCAATACGTCGCGGCTTATATTTAAAATACCGGAAATCATCGAATATTTCTCTTCATTTCTTACTCTCGAGCCTGGAGACGTCATTGCTACGGGTACACCGGCAGGAACAGCATTGCAATTCGACCCACCGGCATTTGTGCAGCCTGGAGATGTTGTAGCCGTTACCGTGGAAGGGTTAGGCACTTTGACCAATATCATCAGATCATAAATATGAAACCATAAGGAGGAGTTTGTCAATGCGGTTTAATAAACGGAATTTATTATCTGCGCTCTGTATCATTTGTATGTTAGTGCTGGTAGCCTGTGGCCAAAATTCTCAGAGTACAGGCGGTCAAACTGCTGCAGTTCCAAATGACAAGGGGAAAAACAGTCAGGAGGGTAACAAATTCCCTCAAAAGGACATTACCATCGTTGTACCTTGGAACGCCGGGGGCGGCAATGATTTAATGGCCCGGAAGCTTCAAGCGATCTTCAAGGATGAACTGGGTATTAGCGTGGTTGTTAAAAACGCTCCCGGCGGGAACGGCGTTGTTGGGATTACAGAGGTAGCGTCTTCCAAGCCTGACGGATACACCTTAGGTGTGCATACGAGCTCCACTTTGAGCGTTATTGCTCTTGGACAAGCTTCTTTGAAATCGGACAAATTAACGAATATTGCTTTAATATCGGAAGATCCTCTTGTATTGGTCTCCAAAGCGGACGCCCCTTGGAACAATATGAAAGAATTGGTTGAGTATATGAAGACGAAGCCAAATCAAGTCAAGGTAGCGACACCGGGGACAAACAACGTAAACCACGCTGTTGCAGCAATGTTAGGCAGTAGTACCAATGTACAGTTCCAGCATGTTCCTTTTGACGGAGGAGCATTGGTTATTACACAACTCTTGGGTGGGCATGTGGATGTAGCTGTACTCAAACCGAGTGAAAGCATGTCACAAATTAAAGACGGTAATCTGAAAGCGATTGCAATTAATGCTGAAAAACGAATTGACAGTTTGCCTGATGTGCCAACCTTTAAAGAGAGCGGATACGATTTATTTACTTCCGGTGCCGTGAAACAAATTAGCTTTATCGTCGGACCTGCTGGTATGGATCCTGCAATACGCGAACGTTTAACGGAATTATTTAATAAAGCCATACAATCTGACGCATACCAGAAGTTCGCTCACGAAGGGGGATTTATCACCCCAAAGAAAACGGGTAGTGAACTGGATAAAGAAGTAGATACGCTTATAAAAGCATTGTCGGAAGCCTTTTCCAAAATATTCAAACCATAGGGCGTTGTAGAGACATGAGAGAAAGGTGATCCAAAATCATAAATAATAAAAGGAGTCCTTTATAATGTCATCGACCAAAAACAATGTTATCGAACAAGTGACGGCCATGGTTTTTTCTTGTAGGTTTGATGATATAGCTCTTCGATTCGGGGTAGGCAATATGGTGAAGAGGGATTTGGTCCTCGTGAAAATCACCTGCAGTGATGGAACGATCGGATACGGCGAGGCTCATCATGCTCTAAGCCCTACATCAATTGCGGAACTCATTCGAAGCAGTTTAGCCCCTATTTTGATAGGAGAATCGCCTTTTAATACAGAGGGAATCTGGGAAAAAATTTATCGTCATCAAGTAGCTACTCATGGAGCTGGTACGGCCGTGGCCATCGCGATGAGCGGTATCGACATAGCGCTTTGGGACATCAAAGGAAAAATGCTGCAGCAGCCTGTTTATCGTCTGTTAGGCGGTGAACGGCGTAAGATCAGAGCTTATGCAGGCGGACTCAGTTTAGGCTATCAACCTCTTGAATCCCTGGAAAAAGAAGTGCAAAAATATGTTGAACAGGGGTATACCGCGATTAAGCTGCGTGTGGGCCAAAATCCGAAGAAAGATGCGGAACGTGTTTCTCATATACGCAAAACATTTGGTCCCCAACTGGATATAGCCGTTGATGCTGCTACGCGATATCACATATTGGATGTGCCGGAGGTTGTAAAGTTTTGTGAGGAGAATCATGTTTATTGGCTTGAGGAACCATTTACACCTGATAATATCCAAGCGTACCATGAATTAAGAAAGAGTACCCGAATTCCTATTGCTGCAGGAGAAAATCACTACACCAAATATCAATTCCGAGAACTGTTACAAGCCGGGACCATCGATATCGTGCAAGCTGACTGTACAAAAGCCGGTGGAATTACAGAAGTGAAGAAGATCTCGGACATGGCGGCAGCGTGGCATTTGCCGATGGCTCCTCATACAAGCCAAAGTATGTTAAGTACGGCAGCGAATATCCATTTGCTGTGCGCTATTCCCAACGCTTTGATTTATGAAGCTGATTTAGCGCTCGTGAATCCTTTTCGAGATGAAATGATCAAGTCACCGCTGATTGTCAAAGATGGTTATATTGAGCCTAATGATCGGCCGGGGCTTGGACTCGAGCTGGACGAAGAGGCATTAAGTAAATATCCGGGTCTCCCGGGCGCCTGTTATGTTTATAATCTCTAAGCAGACAGCATCAGGGAGTATTTTTCAAGAGGATGTGATGATGTGAAAGCGCAAAATGCAGGCGTTTGGGGAGGACTTGTCCTTTTGATTTATGCAGGAGTATTGTTTGTGGAATCTCTGTCCCTTCGTTATTACACAGCGTATGGGCCGGGACCGGGGTTCTTTCCAATATGGCTAAATGGAGTACTCATCATTCTAGCTTTAGGATATATTTGGCTTTCTTTACGAAAGGAAGTCATCTTGTTTAAAGATATTTTCCCGAAGGGGAAAGATTTGAAGAATGTTTTGTCTGTGCCGGTTTCGATTCTTATATTTATGCTAATTGTGAATACAACCGGCTTTGTTATCGGCTGTACCGTTTTATTATTTTTGGTGCTAGTCCGCCAATATAAATGGAATTTAGCTTTGGGCATTTCCTTGACCACCTCCGTTGTATTGTTTGTAGTGTTTGTTACATTGATGGAAGTTCCATTACCTGTTAATATTTTTGGTTGGTAAGGGAGGAGCGCAATGGACTCATTTGTGCAATTAATGAACGGTTTTGGGGCGGCGCTTACCTGGTGGAACCTGATCTATTGTTTTGTAGGAGTTACCGTGGGAATGCTAGTGGGCGTACTGCCCGGACTTGGCCCTACAACGGCAACCGCTTTGCTGATTCCTCTAACCTTTGGCATGGATCCCGTACCGGCCATTATCATGCTATCCGGTATTTATTATGGTTCTATGTATGGAGGTACAGTAACCTCTGTCTTAATCAATACACCGGGTGAAGCTGCTTCAGTCATTACATGTCTTGATGGATATCCCCTGGCCAAACAAGGGAGAGCAGGCGTGGCTTTGGGTGTGGCAGGCATTGGTTCATTTATCGGGGGGACCATTTCTATTTTAGGGCTTGTTTTTATAGGGCCTCCATTGGCGCAATTTGCCCTAAGGTTCGGTCCGCCGGAATTTTTCGCTCTTATGGTATTGGGATTAGTTACCGTCGTAGGTTTAATGGGAAAATCTTTAATCAAGGGAGTCATTGCGGCTTTTATCGGATTGAGTCTATCCTTAATCGGAATCGATCCGGTTTCCGGATCGGATCGGTTTACCTTTGGTGAACCCTATCTTCTTAATGGCTTAGATCTTGTATGTGTTGCGATGGGATTGTTTGGGCTTTCCGAAATCTTATTCGGCATGGAGAGGCTTTCCCAAAACCAAAAACCATATAAAGTTAAAGGTATTTTGCCACGAAAAGGTGAATGGAGTCCTACGCTAAAATCAATCAGCAGGGGAACGGGAATCGGATTTTTGATCGGTTTGATTCCAGGAACCAATTCGGTTATTCCAGCCATTCTTTCGTATTCTGTTGAGAAGAAGGTTGCCAAAGACCCTTCCCGGTTTGGCAATGGCGCTATTGAAGGGGTAGCGGGTCCTGAAACAGCGAATAATTCTTATAGTGGCGCAGCCCTTATTCCATTATTCACCTTGGGTATTCCTAGTTCTCCAACGATCGCAATTATACTAGGGGCCTTTATTATGCATGGACTTACACCGGGGCCGGCTTTATTCCATGAAAAACCGGATTTTGTTTGGGCTATTATTGCGAGTATGTTTATTGGCAACCTATTGTTGCTGATCATGAATTTACCCATGGCAGGATTTTGGGCAAAAATCGCGATGGTGCCTGAGAAATTGCTGTATCCCATTATTTTGGCGATTTCCATTTTGGGGTCGTATACCGTTACCAACAGTCTTTGGGGTGTGGGCGTCATGTTCGTTTTTGGAATCGTTGGTTATTTGCTGAAAAAATTGGACGTCCCCATGGCACCCATTATCTTAACATTTGTTTTGGGTAGGCTGATGGAAACTTCATTATTGCAATCGCTAAGAATTTTTAACGGAAATATGCTTGAAATCTTTTTACGTCCGATCGCAGGTACTTTATTTGGTATTGCGCTTGTAATTATGATTATCTCTATAGTAAGCGCTTTAAAGAAAAGAAGAACCATACTAGCCAGTGATGTAGAAATGTAAAGTGTTGGATAAATGGGGCAGTTTACCTTTAGGTGGACTGTCCCATTTATTATGGCCGGACTCGGAAGAAAGAAGTGTTGTCATTAAATAAGATTTTAAATATAGTAGTGATATCCGGTAAGAAAAAAGGGGGCAAAGCAAAAGCATGCTGTCCATTCACTCGATACATCACGTCAGCCTGTGCGTCACGGATTTGGAGCGGGCCAAAGCATTCTATAAAGAGGTGCTGGGGCTCGAGGAGCTGGAGCGTCCTCCGTTTGATTTTGCCGGAGCATGGTTTGCCGTCGGCAGTGGCGGTCAGCAGCTGCATTTGATTGTTCATCCGGGAGAAACGATCAGGAAGAGCGGGATCGATACGCGGGACGGTCATTTGGCTTTGAGGGTGAAGAGCTATAAGGAAGCGCTGGCCTGGCTGGAATCCTGTGGCATCGAATACGACGCCAGGCCGCATCCCAGAGCCGGGTTTCCGCAAATCTTCATATTGGATCCGGACCGAAACATTATCGAGCTGAATAGCGATATCTGCGATATCGATTGACGATTTATGACAGGAACTGAGGTACCTGTATTTTTTATCAAATTTTTGTAAAATTCTGTTGAATAAATAGTTAAAATATCCTATAATAGGTCTACAGTCTCAGAAATACATAATATACCATTAATTCAAAAGAAAGGAGGATTGTGATGTTGGAGCAGCTGCCTTTGGCCCGACAGCTGGACTTGGTTTTCCGCGAGTTGAAGGAGGAACTCGCGCAGCTCACCTCTGGGACAGTATTCGTCCAAATTCGGAATAACATGATCGGTAAATTCGGAATTCGCCATTTTCCTTTGGAAACGAAGGGGACGGAACTGAAGAAAAACGAACGCGGACTGTCGGAAACCCACCAGCATTCTTTTCGCCAAACCGCGTTAGAATCGTTAAAGCTAAAGTGCTGGACGCATGGGGAAATTCAATTTGAGTTTGCTATGCGCCAAAATTTGTTGTGTACAAGCGTCATCTTCGAATCGAATTATAATATGGCAAGCTTGTATAACGGCTCGAAGCGGTAGGACTAAGATTCAGGACTTTATATTTTTTTTAACCCATTATTCGTTATAAAGAACAGGCTTCCGGCGTTCCCGGAGGCCTGTTCTTTATATTCAGATTTCCGTTATAGGAGGCCTGTTCTTTATATTCAGATTTCCGTTATAATAGAATGAAGCGAAAAAAGACGACCCCGTCCTGGAGCCGCCATTGATAAGTATTCGGGTAGTCATTATCTTGTGAATTTGCCTGCAAGCTGCTGCTCGGCAATTTGAACCAGACGACGTGTGATGTGGCCCCCAATTGCTCCGGTGTCACGAGTTGCCATGAAGCCATAGTACCCGTCTTGAGGAATTTGAATGCCCAACTCTTGAGCAACTTCATACTTCAATTGGTCCAAAGCCTGAGAAGCTTGAGGAACTACTAAAGTGTTGCTGCTGCGGGATTGTCCTGCGCCCATCGATCTCACCTCCGTTCATTAGGTAGTATGTTCCAAGGTAAAAATAATACCCACAAGAAAAATTGGTAAATGTCACCATATGGGGGTTGATGGAATAGATGAGTTTTCATTTGGTTTACAGCGGCTGGTCGTTTGACGCCGATTTACAGATCATTCAGGCGGATGTGCGGATGGAAATCGATGGGGAAATATTGATCGAGGAGCCGCTCTGTGTGGATGTGGGCCTGCCGGCCCTGCTGTTAAGTATGCATGAGGACGTTGAGCCCAATCGCTGGACGGATGCGGAGCGCTGGCATCAGGTGCCTTTTTTCGTCTGCGGCTGCGGCGATCCGGAGTGCCGGGCGTATTCCTTCATTGTCCGTCATCTTCCTGCGAATGAATTGGAACTGACGGAGGTGGAGGAGCGGCAGGATATGCCCCCTCGCAAGCTGGCCGGCTATGTGGTGGATAAAGCGGAATATGTAAGCCAGGTTCGTGCCATCGGTTTGGAGTTTCTCCGCTTTACGAAAGATCTGGACGGCTACCGGCCGTATTACAAAGATACCGTGGAAACCGTAAAAAACCTTCTTCAGCGGTTGGAGCCGCCGGCCCGGAATGGATCGGCATCATAATATTCCTCAAGCGTAGAAAGCGAGGCTCCCCAACCACCCCATGAATCGGGGGTGGTTGGGGAGCCCTTTTTTACTTGGGTGCTATGTCAGAGTTGATTTTCCGGGCTTAAGCCCCAAAATCGAAGTTCGGATACACGTAAGGATTTTTCGACGGCTCCGCTTTGGTTACCTTCTCCACCTTCAATACCATAATCTCGATGTCGTTGAATGTGGTTTTGCCGATCGTCCCTGTTACCGTAACCCAACTGTCGTCGGCAAGCGCAGCCGCCCGGTCGTATTCCGCCAGCACCCCGAACGGGGCGGCATCGGCCGAACAGCATTGAATAGAGAAGCGCCCGACTACGAATTGGTTGTTTTTCATTTCTTCCTGACGGTAGACAAATCCGGTCATTTCCAGCTTCTTGCCGATAAACCGGTCGAGATACAGATCCACGGACGTCAACGTTTCAATGAAAAATTCTTCCCTGACCTGGATCAGCTCTTCCTGATACAGCTTTTTCGCATAGTTGGCATACTGCTCCGTAAATTTGTCGGACGGGAACATCTCGTTTTCCGACGCTGCAGTTCCGGAAACCGTACCGGAATCGCCGGGGCCAGGGTCTTCTGTCTTCGTCTCACCGGAATCCGCTTCGCTGCTGTCGGCTCCGGAGGCGCTATCCAAGGCAAGACCGTCCTTTTTGACGGAGCTTGAGCTGCTCAGGTTCATCCCCTTCTTGGCGGCCAGGCTGCTGCCAAGCGTTGTATCAGGGAGGAGAAACCCGATCAGCAGAGGGAAAGCAAACAGTCCGTAAATGATCGCGTTTTTGAAGAGCGAGCGGGACGGAAGGTGGTCGTGGCCGCAATCGCAGGAGGCCGCCGCCGGCCCGCGAAAGGCTTTTATTCCCCGATACAATTGATAAGCGGCAACGGCGTAAAATGCGATCGCGGACCATTTGACATAGCCGACCATGCGCGGCGCGATGTACAGCAGGATCAGGTCTGTTTTGACGAGATAGGCAATATAGACGGCGAAACCTAATAAAATGACCGCTTTTACCAGATGATGCAGGCTAAGCACACGAGAATTCACAGCGCACACCCCTTGTTTCTGTATTGGCAGCTATAGGAAAAAAATACGCTCAAATAAAAGCGAAGCGGCGAGTACGACGATAACGATCAATATCGAGAGCAGAGCCACGAATTTGGCTCTGAAGGCGGACAACAGCATAAGCGTTCCTTTCACGTCGAGCATCGGTCCAAAGACAAGGAACGTAAGAAGGGATCCGGCCTGAAAGGTCGTTGTAAAGGACGAGGCCACAAAAGCGTCGGAGGTCGAACAAAGCGACAGGACATAACCAAGCGCCATCATAAAAAGATGGGAGCTGACGGCTCCTTCTCCGATCGTGACAAGGCTTTCCCTGGACATAAAGGTTTGGATAACGGCCGTGAGAAACGCGCCGAAAATCAGATATTTGCCCATGTCGAAGAACTCGTCGGATGCATGCCCCAGAATGGCAAACATGCGGCCGGTCTGGCTTTGGCCATGCCCGTGTGCGTGGTGGTGCTCATGGCCGTGACTGTGATGATGACTGTCCTCATGAGTATGTATGTGTTCATGGGAATGGTCATGCTTGTGATCGCGAGCTGTCGGAGCGCTGGAGAATCCGCGCATGGGATTGCTCTTGACAAAACGGTAAATGATCAGCCCGATGGTCGCGGCCACAATAAAAGCCAGCGCCATCCGCGAATAAGCGATTTCCGGCCGGCTGCGAAACGCCATGAAGGTCGAAGCGTACACGACGGGATTAATGATCGGACCCGCCAGAATGAACACAACGGCTATGTAAACCGGCATCCCCTTAAGGACCAGACGGCGGATGACCGGGATCATGCCGCATTCGCACAGCGGGAAGATGATGCCCATTACGCAGGCGAAGATGACGCCAAGCACCGGGTTTTTCGGAGTCAAGCGGCGGATCGTTTGCTCCGAGACGAACATCTGAAGCAGGGCCGCGACGAAGACCCCAAGGAGAACGAAAGGCAGCGCCTCGAGTATGATGCTGATGAAGAGCGTTTTGAAATTTTGTATGCTGTCGGCTGTAATGAAAGACAGATCGGGGGGTTGTTTTTGGGTATAAATAAGAAACAGCATCATGATGCACAGAACAGCAAGGATGTTGGTTATCCATCGGGTGATAATCGTTTGCACGGGTCATGTCTCCTTGTATTTCGTAATAATTAT